>JAGVQJ010000080.1 GCA_020051775.1 Calditrichota bacterium
CAGATTCATGTCCATGACAGATATAAGATCAGCCGTATTTTCCGCTATTAAACGGTATTTTTCTTCGCTCTCCCGCAACGCCTCCTCCGCCTGCTTGCGATCGGCTTCTTTCAGCCGCCGTTCGGAAATATCCTGGAACACCAGGACGATCCCGGTGAGCGTTCCCTCATCGTCCCTTATGGGCGAGGCGCAGTCGTCAATTGGAATCTCGCTGCCGTCCCGGCTGATCAGGAGGGTGTGGTTGGCCAGTCCCACTATGGTGCCTTCGCGCAGTACCATGGCCACAGGATCCTCCACGATCTGGCGGGTCTGCTCGTTGATAATGTGGAAGATCTCCGAAAGAGGCCGCCCCTGCGCCTCGGCCAGGGACCAGCCCGTGTGCCTCTCGGCCACGGGATTCATGAAAGTTACTCCGCCCCCGGCGTCGGTGGCAATCACCCCGTCGCCGATGCTCGCCAGCGTGGTGGCATAGCGACGCTCGCTTTCCCGCAGCCGCTGTTCGGCCTGGTGTTTGTATAGCACTATCTCGATCGTCGACTGGATTTCCCGGTCCTCGAAAGGTTTGATGATGTAACCGAAGGGTTCGGTGACCTTGGCACGCTGCAGGGTCTGGTCCTCGGAGAAGGCCGTAAGATAGATAACCGGGATGCGCAACCGCTGCCGGATGGCTTCCGCGGCCATGATGCCGTCCATCTCCCCCTTCAGGCGGATATCCATCAGCACCAGGTCGGGACTGGAGGAGACTGCCAATTCCAGAGCCTGGTCGCCGCGCTCGGCCATGCCGCTCACTTCGTAACCCATTTCTGTTAGTCGGTCCTTGACATCCAGAGCCACAATGGCCTCGTCTTCGACAATAAGGATACGTGCGGGCTTCATTCGATTCACCTCTCCAGCGGATTATGCGGGAAAATTATCTCAAAAACGGTCCCGGCGCTACCGGTGACCGACAGCCGTCCTTCGAGTTGTCTGCTGAGGTTTTTTACCAGGAGCAATCCGAGCGATTCGGATCTTTGCAGAGGGCTCTCCGGGGGAAACCCGATGCCGTTGTCCGACACCCGGAGAAGCAGGTGGTGTTCGTCCGGCGCATGGAGCTCCACCAGAATCTTCCCCTCTGAACGGGAGGGGAAAGCGTGTTTGAAGGCATTGGTCACCAGTTCATTGATGATCAGGCCCGCCGTGACGGCCTGATCCAGATTCAGGGCGACAGGGGCGATTTCCTGCCGCAGACTAATATTCCTGGCTTTGGAGCCCAGCGAGCGGGCCAGCTGAGCGCAGAGGTCCTTCACGTATTGCGGAAAGTTGATCCTGGCTTTGTTTTCGGAATGATACAGGATCTCATGGAGCATGGCCATGGAACGGATACGGTTCTGGGTGTCTCGCAGGAAGGATCTAACCTCGTCGTTTTTAACATGGCGGAATTGCAGACTCAGGAGGCTGCTGATGACCTGCAGGTTGTTCTTCACCCGGTGATGCACTTCCTTGAGTAAGGAGTCTTTTTCGGCGAGGGAAGATTGTAACGCAGTCTCAGCCTTTTTACGTTCGGTGATATCAATTATGGAACCTTCAATAAACCCTTGTTCAGGGAAGATCGTTGCCGAAAACAATATCCAGATACGGTTACCGTCTCTGCGAATAATTTCCGTCTCGTAATCGGTGACAAACCCTTTTTCTGACAGAATCCTCCTCAAATCGATACGCGCGTCGGGGTCGGTCCAGGCATCAGCAGAATTAAACTCCGCCATGCAATCATCTACATTGGAATACCCCGCCATTTTCGCATATCGTTCATTTATTTCAAGTAGCTTACCATCCGAGATGCCTGTCCTGAACAGTGCTACCTGGGCATTGTCAAACAAGGATTGGTATTTTTTTTCGCTCTCCCGCAGCGCCTCCTCCGCCCGCATGCGATCGCTGATGTCAATGAAAGTCACTATTACTTTAACTATTTCATCATTAACAAAAACTGGATCCGCGTTAACCAAAACCCACACATCATTTTCAGGATCTTTATTGGGACGGTGTACTCCGGTAATAAGGTTCCTTAATGCCCGGCTCCTTGCAATAACTTGATTTACAGGATATTCATCAACGCCCATTTTGGTTCCATCTGCGTTGAAGAAATGCCAGGTTTTATCAATCACTGTTTTTCCAAGCAGCTGATCTTCTGTCAGTCCCAGCAACTCTTGCGCCATGGAATTGCAGGTCAATATTCTTGTATCCGGCCCATGAACAACGACAGCTACCTGAATTTTTTGAATCAATGTTCGATAATTCTCCTCACTGTCACGCAAGGCTTCTCCCGCCCGCTTGCGGTCGGTGATGTCGCGCGCGGCGGCATAAATCAGTTTGCCCCGCGGAGAAGAGCGCCACTCGAACCACCGGTAGGAGCCGTCCCGGCAGCGGTAACGGTTGACGAAGTTCAAGACCGGCTGCTGTGCATCCAACCGCGACACCTCCTGCACGGTGGCTTCCACGTCGTCCGGATGGATCAGGTCAGGGAAACGCTTTCCTTCCAGTTCGGCCAGCGAATAGCCCAGCACCGTTTCCCACTGTGGATTCAACCGCCGGAAGAAGCCGTCCGTGTCGGCGATGCACAACAAGTCCAGGGTCGTGGCAAAGAAGCGGTCCAGCTCCTCGGTCCTCTCCCGCAACGCCGCCTCTGCCTGCTTGCGCTCGGTGATGTCGGTGTGGGTACCCAACATGCGGAGCGGCTGACCGGCAGCATCCCATTCGACGATCTTCCCCAGCGACAGTATCCACTTCCAATCTCCGGACTTTACACGTTGGCGAAATTCAACCCGGTATTCCGGAATCCTGCCGGAAATATAGTCACGATAGATCGCAGCGACGGGTTCATGATCCTCCGGATGCAGGCGGTCAATCCAGGCGGCGTTGGTTTCGTGGAACGTGGCCGGATCGTAGCCGAGCATTGTGGCATATTCGGGGCTGACCTGCGTCTCGCCTGTCTGAACATTCAGGTCATAGATACCCTGATTGGCGCCTTTCATAGCCAGCCGCAAACGCTCCTCACTTTCCCGAAGTCCTTCCTCGGCGCGCTTTCGTTCCGTGACATCCCGCGAGCCGATGACGACCCCGGCGTACTCTCCGTTTTCTCCGAAAAGCAGGCGAATGGCGGATTCCACCCAGACATATTCGCCGCGGCCGTGAAGGTAACGGTATTCGATCCGTAAGGCGGCAGCCCGGGAAGCAACGGCCTCGAGTGCCTGTTGCCGTACTCTTTCCAGATCGTCAGGGTGCACTCTTTCATAGGCGTTCCGCCCGATGAGGCTTTCAGGCTTGATGCCGAAGACCTGCTCCACCGAAGGGCTGCAGTACACGACGACACGGTCCGTGTTGACCTGACTGATGGCATCCATCATGTTCCCGGTCACCAGACGCAGGCGCTGCTCCTGTTCCTTCAACTGCTGCTCCGCTGCCTTGCGCTGCTTGATTTCCTTGGTCAGCTTCCGGATCCAAAGGGCCAAGCCCAGGAGCATCACCGCAAAAATGCCCAGCGCCTGCCACAGCAGGGCATAGTCGAACCCGTGCTCATAGCGGATGGGTACCCATTTCCGGTAGATTTCCTGCCGTTCCGCTTCGGAAATCGAGTCCAGGGCCTTGTCGAGAATACCGGCCAGCGGCGCCCAATCTTTGCGGACCGCCATGCGCTGGGCGTTCATATAAGGGGTTTGTCCAGCAATCTTGATGTTGGAAACTTTCAATTTGACCTGGTAGTCGCCGATGATCAGCAAGTTGTCGAGGTAAGCAAAAACCTCGCCCCGTTGCAGGGCGGCCAGACCCTCTGGCACCGTGTTTACCCGGGATAGATTGATCTCAGGGAAATCGTGCGTGACCCATTCATCAATGGCGTAGTTCTTCACCACCGCCACCTTCTTGCCGAACAGTTCCTTCATGTTGCCGATGTAGCCGACATCATCATGCGTGGCGATGACGATGGGGATGCTCAGGTAAGGTTTGGTGAAGGCCCAGAAATCAGAGCGACCGGACGACGCGGCCACGCAGGTAGCCATGTCGATCTCCCAGCGCTTCTGCCGGGAAAAGGCCTCCTGCCAGCTCAGATTGGGAATACGGTTGAACTTCACGCCCAACCTCTGTTCAACCAGATTCAAGTAGTCACCGCTTATGCCGGTCAGTTCGCCGCGCTCGTCGGAGAACTCGACCGGCGCCCAGTCCGGATCATGGGCCACGGTGATGACGGGATGGTCGCGCAGCCAGGCCCGTTCCTGCTCAGTCAGAAGATTAAGCATTCCGTTTGGAACCGGCGTTCTCGCGTTGCCGTCCTCCTGCCCGCCTTCCGCTAACGGCGTTAAAAAAAGGCTTATAACCAGAAGGCTGAAGAATACTGTTGACCGGAATACGCCGGGTATTCGCTTTCTATTCACTTGTCGCCTTCCTTCATTATTAATTGGAAACAGTAATCTTAAATATCCAGTTTATTGAGATATTGTAATATGGTATAAAGAAAATCACTTGCGGCATGATAAGTAAGTGCTATATATTCCCTCTATGTTTATCCAGCTCTTTCTTCACAGCCATTCCCAGTTTCTCAATGACATAGGGCTTTTTCACATAGAGGCCTGCGCCGAGAGCCTGGGCGGCTTTCACGCGATCCGATTCCGAAAAACCGCTCACGATAACAGCCTTCTGTTCAGGATATATCTCAATCACCCGCCTGTATGTGTCCAGCCCGTCCATGCCGGGATCCATGATCATGTCCAGTACAATGAGATCAGCCTTATGTCCCTTAAGGTATGCCACAGCCTCTTCACCGCTTTTTACACTGGAAACGCTGTAATTCAATTCCTTAAGCATTAACGCAGCCAGATCCCGC
>JAGVQJ010000191.1 GCA_020051775.1 Calditrichota bacterium
ATAAAGCGATATAGAGAACGAATCCAGGAAAATACTAACTAATAAAAAATATGGCTGTCCGAATACGCACACATGCGCGTAATTGGACAGCCATATTTACTCACATGTCCCAATAGGGACAATCAATAAACTAAACAAAAAATATAATTATTTAAATAATAATGACTTAAAATTGCATAAGGGGTTCATATATTCTGGCACGATTCATGCTTTAAAGTCAACCTGAAGCAAGTCGTTCTATCCCCAAGCCCGAAGCACATATTAAAGTAAACAAGCCATCTGACAAATTCGCTATTAGAGTAAGCGAGAAGCACGATTCGCCCTTATTAAAAAACATTGCATTGGCTTTGAAGGGATAAAACAAATGCAGTGGCGGTGGGATTCTTCACCGCCACGGCCCAGCCATCGAAAACCCATAATTCCTTTTAAATTTATTTTTCTGTCGAAAAAACCACGAAACGAACAAATTGATTATGAGTGATGGCAATAGCCATCAGAATAAATACAGGGAAAGAGGCGAGTACCGCTATGACGACTTATTTGTCTTTAAATGCCGGTTCCGACACTAAGCCAAATAATAACAACTTCAACCAGGACAGTGAAGAGCAGGTTCGAGCGTTGATCATTCGGGCCCAGGGGGGCGATCAGGAAGCTTTTCGCGAACTGGTGGATATGTACCGCACCCGCGTTGCCTCTATCGCCTATGGCTTGGTCGGCAACTTCGAAGACGCCCGTGACGTCGCTCAGGAGGTCTTCATTAAAGTGTACCGAGCCTTGGATCGGTTCGACGTGAACAAAAAGTTCTTCACGTGGCTTTACCGATTGTCCATTAATGCCTCCATTGACTTCCTGCGGGCCAACCGCAAGCGTTCCTTCCAGGAATCAATTGACAATGGCCAGTCTTACACCCAGTACGCCGATGGTCGAGCTGAAGCGGATCTGGAAGCCACTCTGGAAAATAGTGAACGCCGCGAGATCTTCCAGCAGATCGTGGATGAGTTGAACCCTCGCCAGAAGATGGCCTTTATGTTGTGCGATCTGCAGGGTCTTTCCAGCCAGGAGGCGGCGCAAATTATTGATTGCCCCCAAGTAACTTTACGCTGGTATCTTCATGAGGCTCGCAAAAAGATTCGCAGCACAGTGCAAAACCGATATCCGGAATATTTTGTGCATGGCAAGAAAAACCGCAACCGCTATTCTCACGCCTCGTAAACCCTTTCGGGCTTTGCGAGTCGCGAAACCAGAACAATGCTATTGAGAAACAGTGCAAACCCTTATTAAACAGAGTTGGCCGACTCTTTATTGAGCCGGCCTTTTTTTATTAAATAGTCATAGCGCACAAGACAGCGCTATCTCGCTACTACAGCAAGGGGCTTAAGCCCCTTGTTACCTTTTTACGTACTTCGTGGAAAAGAACGCACTGCCAAACATAAGTGCCGTCTACGAGAAATCCAATATCCGAAAAAATCGCCACCCTTTGCGCACGAAGTTTACCAGTCCCGCCAGCGTATATCCCAACAGGAAGATATATCGCGTGTGAACCACATAACCCTGTACCGGGATAATTGGGATCAGGATTTCCAGTAAGAAGAAGATCGTCAGCAGGTTCATGGCTGGATGCACGAACATGGTCAACAGGTAGTCCGCTCGCCCGCGCCGCCTCTCCGTGACGAACGATGACCCCAGCGCCTTAGCATACGCTTCCTTATCATCAATGATGGCAGCCTTATCCAACCGCTCCAACATGGTCTCCACGCCGCAAAAGCGCGGGTAGATATTCCAAGCGGCGAAGAAAGCGCCGCAAAATAGCGCTAGGTGCGATCCCGTCAATAGGAAGGCACCATATCCCCAACAGAAATACATGGCCGTCTTCGGCAAGTGATCGAATAACTTGTCAAGGTATTCCCCGGAAAGCTTTCCCGCTTCCCCGGCCAAGCGAGCCACCTCGCCGTCGGCTGCATCCAGTAGAAAGTTCATCTGCAACAGCAGCATCCCCAAGAATCCCACCGAACCTTTTCCCGACACCAGCAGCACCGATCCCGCCAGCCCGAAAACCAGTTTCAACCAACAGACGCCATTACCGGTGAAGCCCATGGCCTGCAGGAACGGCGCCAGGCGCTTGGCAGCGGGACGAACCACCAGGCGGCGGTAGAGCGAGCTATCGAAGATCGGCGGCGAAATCGTGTTGGACTTGGTTTTTGCCATGCGGTAGGTTAAGTCTTATGTTGTTCCGATATATGCTGCTGCTGTGCGATTCTGATTTTTTCCACTACCGTCACAAGATATTGCCCGGGGAATTTGTTTAACAAACTGAACGGCAGCGAAACGATAAAAAACAAGCGGCTGAAAATTTTATGAACCTCTCTCCGGCCCGGTACTAAGTAATGCAGAAACTCGAATTGACTGATTAATCCCTGACCGTATTCCCAGACGGAAAATTCCTTAGAGGATAAGTTCAATTCGGTTTGCAGTGACCGCACGCCCTCCTTGAATCCAAAAGGCCAACGGCCTCGCTTTAAGGCAAACCTCATGACGAGAGGATGGATGAACGATCTCGCATCGTTGGTTAGAACCACCACCCGGCCATGGGGCTTGACGATGCGAAGCATCTCGCCGGAAGCTTGTTGGCGTCCTGCCGTGCTGAAATGATCCAACACACCAACGTTGAAAGCGCGATCGAAGCCCTCCCCCTTAAACGGCAAGTCAAAGATAGAAGCCTGAATGAATGCCGCGTTTTTGGCTCCGCTGCAAGCTTTTCGAGCGCATTCAAGGGCAGATTGCGAAGTATCCATGAATATTACTTGATTACCGCGGATTACGAACCGAACGGATAATTCCCCGGTGCCGCAGCCCGCCTCCAGGATGCGTAATCCTTGCGGCCAATCCATCTCTTTTAAGACCAACCGCCAGGCCAGCTCCACACCACCGCATTGTCTCAAGAACTGCTTGAATCCCGATGCTCCAGGACGATAGGGGAGAGGTCCCTTTGCCACCTGATCCCAGTGCCGAGACCAGTTTGTTTTCGACGCTCGGATTAGAGCCTGATCATCCGCATTAAGGCTGGAGGCTTTTTCCAAGGGTTAGCACCTGCTAAAAAGAAATTGGGCTTTTTGCAGATCAGCCGGAGTGTCTATCTCCATCCATTTCAGCCCGGTCGCGTCCAATACAGTTGTACAGAATTCTCGGCTTTGGATCACCTCAAATATAGCATCATCCAGCAAGCGATCCCATCGTGATTGGGCTACCGACGCATCCGTGATTTTCTTCAGCGCCGCCAGAAATTTCCCAGAGAACACCATCATGGGGATGGATTCTCCACTGGCCTGTTGAGTCGGAATGGTCTTGCTTAGTTCCACGACTTGGCCGTCTTCCAGACGGATTTTCATGGATTCCGTTTCGACCGATTCACGATCCATCGGCAGCACTACATCACCTGGTGAAATCAAGAGCCGCTCCACCAGATTCTCCTCTGCGATGAAATCCCCGTGGCACATTAGGCAACGTCCCGCCAGTTGCCCTTGTCCGACCCGAAACGAGACCAGGTTATCGGATCGGTCGTAATCGGGATTATATATGGTAATGATTCGCAATTGCGCGGCGGCTGTTTCAATCAGATCTCGCTGATATCCACAGATCACAAATATATCTTCGATTCCTCCCCGGCGCAATTGGCCGACGAATCGCTCCAGCAGTGTCACGCCGCCAATCTCCAGCAATGCCTTGGGTTGATCGCATCCCAACCTGCGACCGCAACCGGCCGCCAATATGATGGCTTGCATTTAATTTTTCCGGCAGATGAAAATTGTCATGGTTGTAATTGGATGATCACCGGCCCAAAGTTCCCTAAGTTGCGTAAGTTCAGATCGGGCCTGTACGCCTTTCAGGTTCTCGAAGCGATCCAGATTCAAGGGACGGTCCACGCGCTGTTCTCTGAGGATCTGGAGCTGTGCTGCAGCGAAAAACCTCCGCCATTCATTTTCGGAAGGATGATACTCCCATCCCTTCTGCACGATGGGTCGTCGGCGTTGCAGGGAATCGGCTAACCGCGTGCGCGCATCGGTTGCCGGCGCGGCCCAATCTTCGGCGCAAATTAGCCGTCCGCCGGGCTTCAGTACGCGAGAAATTTCTCTCAACACTCCCGGCAATGCCTCTTTGGGAACGTGATGAATAGCGTCCATCTCCAATATTCGGTCGAAGGATTGAGCTTGAAACGGCAGAGCTCGAGTATCGGCTTTTAACAGGTTGGCGTGTTGGTTCATCCGGCTGGCCGCCATTTTCAAGAAGAAATCTGCGACGTCCAATCCGTAGTACTCAAGTTTTGGGTAATTATTCACGAGATGCTGCGCCACCAAACCGGGTCCCAATCCAATCTCCAGGAGGCTTTCACTACCGGTAATCTCCAGCAGGGATAGGACCGTTTCGTCAACCGAACTCCAATGCCGATCTTCGGTATATCCGGCGGCTTCCGCCTTCCAATGCTCGCGCATGGAATTTATCTGTGACGGATTTTCAAGCCGTTTCATGGCCTACCGAAAATTTTGTGCCCTTACCGCGATTTAAGAGCGGGCCGTATTTTTGCTCCAATTTCTTGGGGTCATTAGACATGTCTCCTAATTCGTCCCACAAATCCCAAAGCAGGTGCGTCAGCAACTCTCGCGTGAAATGACAATTCCTTTGGTCAAATCGCCCCGGGCCGTAACTGGTTTCGCCGTCGAATATGCAGCCTCCCCCGCATACGCCGATGGCGAAACACTCCCGGCAGTCCGAGTTTAGCAGTGGAATTCTGTAGCCCCAATCCAGGCGGTAACCTTTGATGGTCGCCTCGTTGACGCAGTGCGTCTCGACGCCTCCGGGGAAGACTACCACTTTCTCGCCCTGAGCGGCGCAGTCTCGGAAACGGAATTTACCGCGAAGTAGCGGTTCCAGACGCCGATTGATTTGATCAATAAAAAGCCCGGTTCCCTTGGCCCATTCAAAAATCTCAATCAACGCCTGAGTGTATTCTTCTATTCGTTCCCAGACAGTGCCGTGATGATGTGGCAGGTTCAATCCCAGACTGGCCGGATGGAATGTCTGGTGAATGTAAGCCACCAACTCAGGTAGCTTTTCGATGTTGTGATCCCCTACCACGGCGGAAATGCCGAAATCCAGCCCCAATTCATGCGCCTCTTGCAGGGCCTCGGCTACCCGTGCGTAGGACCCCCCTCGAGTGCGTCGAGCAGTATCATGGGCGAATAGATCCCCATCCAAAGAAAACAACACCCCAACATCCTGATCACGATAGAAAGTCAGGCGTTGCCGGCTGGTTAAAGTCCCATTCGTGAAGATGATGATTTTACCGCTAATAGTCTGAACCAGATAATCAATGGCACGGTGATTCAGTTCAGGCTCGCCCCCCGTAATCAGCAGTAATCCCTTGGCACCGATTTCATCGTTGAAACGACCGCACAACGCTTTAATCTCAGCGTCACTCATGCGTGCCGACATCCCCGCTGGGGCATTCGCCGCAAACGAGCAATATGTGCACTTCAAGTTGCAGGAAGAGGTGATCACCGCCTGCATGACCTTCAATTTTGGAGGAGGAATTTCCAAAGAGATGGTTCTCTCGACGGGCGGTGGGATGACCTGGTCAGCACGGAAGTATTCCCGAGTCAGTTTAAAAGCTCCGTAACGGCAAGCGACCGATCCACGTCGCAGCAGATAATATTTTTCCTGAATTTCCATTTATCTCGCTAAGTAGGTCATTTCGGCTTCGTTTACCCCTATGGGGCCCGGAATCGGACCGGTCTTACTTCAGATAACTGCCCGCTGTAAACGGTTGGTTGGAGGCACTTAAAGCAACATTATCCATCAGCTTCTCACGGTCGCCATCGGTTGGTACCATCCAAAAAGTATCCACGGCTTTCGTCCGGTCGAACAACTGCCAGATCATCCAGTTGAGAAAACCACGTTCGAAACGGCAGCGCTCAGGATCAACACCATCGAGGCGTCCGCTGGCCTGGTAAGCGTCGAAACGGCAGGCGCCGCCGCAGACCGTCATGCAGGGACATTGACGGCATTCCGGCATCTGAGGGGAAGATAAGTTCGACCACAAGCGGTAATCGGCGTGATCCTCTTCCGGGAATTTATCATGTGGGTAGAACCAACTTCGCTGCGGATAGCAGGAATCGCAGAATCCCATCAAGCCGCCGGGCGTTAACACCAGCCGTTCGCCCGGAGCCGAACAATCTTTCAACAGCGGTTTTCGATAAACGAATGGCTTCAAGCGCCGAAACGGCTGCTCTGCGTAGACGCCGTGAGCGCGTGTTAGATTGAAGCCTTCGATCAACGCCGCTAACGCTTCCTCGCTGCCGACCTGATAGGGATTGACCTGCCCACTCCGGCGGTGGAGAAAGGCGTTAAGGCCGATGTCATCGGGCTGGAATCGTTGCAGCAGATATTCCACCTCGCCAGTAAAAGCGTCCAGATTGTGCCGCCCCATCGTAACGGACAATCCCAATCGGCAGCCTTTTTCTTTTAACATGTGATAAGCGTGCTCAGCCGCCTGATAAGCGCTTCCGGCTGGCAATACGCGCACGCCATCATTGACTTGAGGGGAGGCATCCACGGAAATGATCACAAAGATGTCGCGCCCGGCCAGTATTTCCGCTTTGCGGGAGGTCATACCAACCCCTGAAGTCGTAAAAGTCACCCTAACAGGCTGCCGAAATAAGCCGCCGGGACGAGTCGCTTCTAAAACTTCTTCGGTTAGATGAAAAGCGCCCAACGGTTCACCGCCGTAAAGTAAGACATCCACCGGTTTACTGTCATCGCTGCACCGCAAGGCGCAGATCTTCAACCCTTGGATCAGCTCAGTGCGCGTCATCGTCTGGGGGGTGGTATCCGGAAGATTCTGATGGCAGTACCGGCATTTCAAACTGCATGCCGTCGTGGGAAGAATGCAGATAAAGCGGAATTTCCCGGCTTGAGCGGCGGCGATCAGGCGATTATGTTCGCAAGCCTCATCTTCCGTTTGCGAAACCAGGAAACGCTCTTGAATTAGACCTTCGAGCAAAGCCTTGCAAGAATTATCATCCCAGAGGGAAGCCGACTCCAACCATGTCCGAGATAAATAGGCCAGCCCCAAGTTCAGAGGCCGGTACAGCGCTACCCATTGATCTCGGTGTGAAGCCCATAGTCGCTCCGACCAGCGGTACGAAGGCGGAGCTGGTGGCAGTTTGAATCCATTAGAGCCACCTTGATATTCTATCCGGAAAAGATCATTGTGCATAGGTAATTCTCGTGCACCAAATCTTTGCTTTCCTTCCATCGGGCGTTTATTGCCGGACGGTCGCCGCGAACCTTGAAACAGTATTCATCGGGTTGATGGCGATTCCCCAAGATACGTCGAGAAGCGCAACCACCGGCACAAACCGTGGCGTATTCGCAAGTGAGGCAAATTTCCGGAAGGGAGAGATGCACGGTCGCCTGCAATCGCTTGCTTTCTGTCTGGAAATCTGCCATCAAGTTCGCCAGGGTGACCTCAGTATGGTTTAAATAGACGCATGATACAATCCGGCCGTCAGGATGTACGCGGAAGCTCGAACGACCGCAAGGAAAGCCGTGGCAACCCCGCTCATTGTGTATCGCGGCGTTGACGATCGGCTCGCTGCAGGCGATAAAATAGGCGGCATTGGCAAGATCCGCGATGGCCTGCCAGAACTGTTCGTAAGTAGGCTGATGCTGGGGGCTTAAAACCGGTTTATAGATATTAACGCGCAGATTGACTCCCAAATCGGCTGCCAATGCGGCCAGGGGACCCATTTGGGAAGAATTTTCATGCATCAAGCAGGTTACCAGACTGGCTTCGACCCCCTGATCCCGACAGCGTGCAATTCCTTCCATGACCGCCTGAAATGATCCGATCCCTCGCCAGTGGTCGTTCAGCTCGGCTTGGGGAAAATCCAGAGAGAAGTCCACGTCGTGAAAGAGGCGCAATTCGCTGTCACTGATATTGCGCACGGTGGCGCCGTTGGTGGTGACCGCCACCGGGATCTGGCGATCGGTCAGTAAGCGCACCAAATCCATGAAACGCGGATAAAGGATACTTTCACCCGTGCCGAAATTGATGCTTTTAACGGGTACAGTTTCCACCAGGCGCAAAATCTGATCAAAATCCAGTTCATGATAATCATTCGTCGGGCGAGAATAGCAGTGCGGACATTGTGCCGTGCAGCGGTCGGTCAAACCCAATCCGACGGTATAAGATTCAATGGGGTAATCGTTGTTATTCATAGCGTTTATCTTGGAATTTCCGTTGAAATTGCTCTAAACGTTCGAGAGTAATTCTCAAAGATACTATTTTTTATGATGATCAATGTGCCGAAGATCACTCCTTGATTTTTTCCACATTACAAATAAATGCTCGAAACGGATATCCCATCCCGGATGGCCCTTGCAGCCCCGAGGGCAACAGCGCGTTCACGTTGGCCTTGCCAGAGTCGAAAAAACTCGGAGACGCGGCCTCTCGCTCCGGAAACCACCAGCCGAAATCACAGTGTATTACGCCGGAGTCAAACCCCTCGCTTATTCGAGCTTCCATAATGCAACTTCCGAATGGGCTGAAGATTCGGATCTCCTCGCCTTCCAGAATGCCCAGCTCTTGAGCGTCAAGGGGGTGGAGGGTTGCTTGAGGTTGGGGTTGAAGGCGACGCAGTGATTCCACCTGTCGGCCTTCCGCGCAAAAGTAGTAGGGTTTTCGCGCTCCGGTGGACAAGATGAACGGGTATTTTCCCCGGTTAAATAACTGCTGATAGCGTTCCACGCAGTCGTCGTGATAGGGTAGATCCGCTAACCCCATCTTGGCGAAGATGGAGGCTTTCAATTCGATTTTACCGGTGGGGGTCTCAAATCCCGGCAATCCGTCGTTTCTCAGCATTCCTTTCGTGTGTTTGGCGTATTCTAACTTTGGAACCATTGATCCCGCAATTTTAAGTTTCGCAAACGTCATTCCTGCGGGCTTAAGCCGCTCATCAATCCATTCAGCCGTGTCTTTCCAGGGAAAATACTGCGGCGCCACTAAGCGCCCCACGTCCAGAATGATTTGTGCATCGGCTCGACATTCGCCTGGCGGCTCGACAGCTTTGTTGATGGCCCCCAACTGGGAAGTGTGTACGAATAAGCTATTTTTCTCCGGGTACATAGCCGCCGGAAAGACCAGGTCGGCGAACGCCACTGCTGCGGGATTCATAAAGACGTCCGTCATAACGGTAAAGTCAAGATTCCCGAACAGCCGCAATACTCGAGCGGGATCGGCAAACGAAGAGGGGATGATGCTGGTTCCCTGAACCCAAGCTGCTTTGAGGGGGTAGGGATGACCGCTTTCCATCTGGTCCAGCAATACGTCAGGTTGGCCGTAGGGATTGCCGACCTCGATGAGCGGGTATTCTTCGGCTCCGATGCGACGCGTCGTGATCTGCGGAAAATCATGCAGATCATCGCCCCGGCGTCTGACTCCGAAAGGATCTCCCGGCAGGACCATCCCGCCGGGGTTTTCGATATTTCCAGATAGAGCCATTAGTGCGATCAGCCCGTGAATGGTTCCCAGGCACCCCGGATGCATATCCACACCCACGCCCCAAATGATATTGGCCGGTTTCGCCTGCGCGAAAAACCGTGCAGCCGTGATAATATCCTCGGCCTTAATCCCGGTCAAGGCGGCGGTTCTTTCCGGAGTGTATCCCTGAGCTGTTTTCCGCAGTTCTTCGCTCCCCACCGTCCATTCTCGGCAGAAATCACGGTCAATCAAATCCTCTCTGAACATCACTTGGATCATGCCCAGAGCAACTGCTCCGTCAGTGCCGGGTTTGGGTCGCAACCAGACCCTGGCTTTGGCAGCCAAACCTGTCCGTTGAAGATCTACAACTACCAGTTGCGTGCCTTGTTTCAACAGATCGGTCACCCAACCACCATGCATCCCATCGGGATTGGAATGCACTGGATTGCATCCCCAATTTAGGACACATCGCGGAACTTGAAACCCACCCTCCGTGACAAATTGCCCCAGATCAGCCACCGGCGTCCCCCCCATGATAGCGGTAGAGGCTGCTACCCTGGGGCGGTAACAAGCGTTGCCGTTGCCCGGTCCCAATCCGAAGTAATTGGGGCTGCCGAACCCATAGCACAAGCGGGGTAACCAGCCGCCGATGTCCCTTGCCGTTCCCTTGCAGAAGATGACTGATTCAGCGCCGTATTTCTGCTTTGTCTCCAGCAACTTCTGGCTGGCAATGCGGATGGCCTCTTCATAACGGATCTGTTTCCAGTGGTTTTCACCGCGGTTTCCGGTTCGCAGCAATGGATGGCGCAAACGCGAAGGATGCTCCAGAAACTCACGGAGGTGCGTTCCCCTAATGCATAATCTGCCACGATTGAAGGGGTTGTCGCTGTCTCCTTCCACCTTGACCAATCGCCCGTCGCGCTGGTAGAGCAGCACGCCGCAGCCTCCGTGGCAGCCCGGCGGCGACCAACAAACCGAGCGCGTAACTTCCAGGTCATCTTCGTGCCAAGTGTTTGCATGTTTGGACATAATTACTTCAAAACATTCTTCCGACCGAACGTCTTGCCAAGTTGGTAATGCAATTCCAGCAATAGATTCAGCAGAAGCGATCTGCTGCGGCGATAAAACAACCGATCCAGTTGGCGGCGGTTGCGGGGGAGCAAAGCCTCGCGGTGATCACCGTCGCCGAGCACCTCCCGGGCCAGCGGCGTCTCCGGTTCCAGCCGTATATAGCTGAACTTGTACCGAGCGAGTCTGCGTCCCAAGCGCCACCTGGCTTTAATCAGAAACCAAACCACTGCCAACATATTGGACCATCCCAGCCCGGGAATAGCGGCGAAAAAGTTGTAGGCAGCCTTGACCTGACGGTTTTCCGCGAACATGTCCAGCGATTCATGTAGTGATTTAACCGTCGTGGCCTTGCCCATGATTTTCAAACCTTGCGCGGTGGCCGCATCCGGTGATAGGTAAAATTCCTCACACCCAGCTTGCTTAGCCAAGGACAGGTATTCGCGCGTCAGGAAACGATCCTGATGGTATCCGCTCCAGCGCACTGGTACGTTCTGCCGGATCATCTCACGGCAAATGTCCAGAGCATGTTCCGTGGGAAAATTGAAGACGCAATCCGTGAAAAACACGCGGTCAACACCGAACTTCTCCCGCAGCGTCTTGATTTCCTGCACCACGCGACTCGGTGATTTAGCGCGCACCTGGGAACCGCTTAATGTGGGGTAAGTGCAGTAAGCGCATTTCAGCGAGCAGCCTCGTTTGCCTTCGACTCCGATAGCAACTCGCGAAGTATAGGGCAGGTATGCTGCCATATCGAGAAGTTCCCAGGCTGGAGGATTCAGCTCATCCATGCTTACGCTTTCCGGTCGCCCGGTGTACCGAGTTTCGCCACTGCTGCGGTAATACACGCCGGGAATTTGTTCAATCCCAGCACTGCGATTCAAAAACAGAGGTAATGTGAGTTCGGCTTCCAGGTGAAATCCGAAGTCAATTTCGGGCATTGATTGCATGATCTGCTGAGGAAACAGAGAGAAAGCGGAGCCGCCGACAATGAAGATAGCGCCCGGGGCCGAGCGTTTTATGGCTTGGACATAAGGATGGAAAAATTCATAATAAAGGAAGGGATCTCTGAAATTGGTCGTGTCAATATTGCGCAGGGAGAGTCCAATAATATCAGGTTGGTAATCTTCAACTAAGGCAATTGTATCCGCCAGAGGATTTCGGGCCACGTTAGGATCTACAATTTTAACCTGGTGTTTTTGCAAGTGAGCTGCCAGAGACGCCAGTCCCAACGGCGCCACCGGCGGTTCACGCCGCCCCAAGTAAGATTGAATCAATAAAATGCGCATGGTGCAATTTCAGAAATATGATGAGCTTGAATTAATGTAACAAATATTCCTCCCAAAGTCAAGTAATTAATTTCAACCCTGCTAATTTCGGTTTTTTTATTAACAATACTTGATTTCACCCAAAAATTTTAATATATTAGTATTAGAAGAAATGAATGAACAACTGAGCTTGGATTCAATTCTAACCCTTCGGGAGGAGACATGCGCAAAGCTTTGTTTCTGCTGTTTGTCGCCGGATTGCTGTTCCTGGGGCTGGCCAATTTGGTCGGTGCCTACCCAAGAACAGTAGTTGTGGAAAATTTCACCAACTGGGGCTGACCCTACTGCGTGCAGAGCGATCCAGCGCTCCACACAGCCCTGC
>JAGVQJ010000166.1 GCA_020051775.1 Calditrichota bacterium
CGACAATCCGATCGCGGAGAGTTTCTTCAAGACGCTCAAGACCGAGGAAGTGTACCTGATGGACGTGGGGACGTTCGAGGAGCTCTCGTCCCGCTTGCCGGAGTACATCGAGGTGGTGTACAACACGAAGCGTCTTCATTCGTCGCTGGGCTACCTTTCGCCGGCGGAGTTCGAGGCGTACAAGATCTTCAACCCCCAATCCCACCCCCACCTATCGGTCGGGGAAAGCTGTCCAATCTAAGGGGTGCATTCCAGGCGAGTGATATCGATTTGGCACGGCGACGATTGAAACAGTTGGTTGGGGAACGCGGTAGTCAACGAGACCAGGGATAAAGGAAGGTGCCTTATGAAAGAGAAGATCACGCGTTCGAGCGGAAACGTTTTCCAGGATCTTGGTTTCCCCTCTGAGGAAGCCGAATACCTGAAGATCCGTTCGACCTTGATGATTCATCTCCGTAAAACGATTGAATCGAAGGGCATGAAACAAGCCGATGCCGCAAAACTACTCGGCGTCACTCAACCTCGTGTAAGTGACCTTTACAAAGGGAAGATCCACCTCTTCAGCATTGACACCCTTGTCGATATGCTCGCTCGCGCTGGAGTCCATATCAAATTGGTTGTCGGGTCATCAAAGCGTAAATTGAAAGTCGCCTAACAGATTACCAGCAGCGGATCGACAGTATTAGGAAATACCGCATGGGGCAAGGAGGTACAGGGGGCAACCCTAGACAGACCTTCTGGGGACGAACCCGAAGGTATCATTCGGCTGTGCCCAAAATGTGCCCTGAGCCTGATTCAGAGCTCCCCACTAAGCGATGAATCCCCAGAAATAATTCGGCACTACTCCAGACTTCATAATATCTTCTCACAACCTGCAGCAACTCTGAGTGCTGCAACATTCGCGTCCCGATAGCCCTCGTAGAATTCAGGAGAAACCGGCACATCTGAGATGATATCCTTCCTCTGCTCCCAATGATCCAAGAGGGCTCTAGCCATCAACTCTGGATTTGCGGAGTCGACTTGCAACACACGGGTCTTCAATCCGCCTTGAATGACAGGATACAATCCAAGATCAAGACCATTATCCACAACAATGGTAGCGCCACAACAAACCGCCTCCACCACAATATTGGAGTACGAAGATATTGGGTCATCTATTGAAAGACAGAAGATATAATTCGCGTGTTTAAGTCGATCTGGCATATCCCAGGGGGGC
This sequence comes from Calditrichota bacterium, assembly GCA_020051775.1. Lineage (GTDB taxonomy): Bacteria > Electryoneota > B3-LCP > B3-LCP > B3-LCP > JAGVQJ01. The sequence continues at coordinate 1,217 of JAGVQJ010000166.1, forward strand.
ACAAAAGGCTCAAAGAGAGGTTCCAAGTTCACTTTGGTCTTGGCGAATTCCCGAAATTTTTCTTCCCCCTTTCCCTGTCCGATCCACTGCATGTTCCAATTCGGCGGCAAAAGACGAACACACCGAAGAATGCGATCAAGACCCTTCCGCTCCCAATGCCAATTGATTTTTCCCAAGAAGAGAAGGGTTGGTATTGTGCGCTCACGATGCTCTTGGAGACAGAAATACCTCGGGTTCGGAACGTAGGGCGAGAGTAAAACCTTTCTTGGAGTAACGCCCTCAAAGGTATCTTCGTTAGTTGGATCGGTCACAATAACTGCTGCATTGTCCAGCACATGCTTTAACAGGTGCTTTACGCGCCCGGCTTTCAAAAACTTTGCAAGATCGCTTCCTCCATGACGGACAGTGTAGGGAATACCGGTTAAGCGATTCACAAGGAAGGCGGCGATCCCATAGGGAAGAAGGTAACCCGAGTCGATAACATCTATCCTGTGCCAATCTATTACTTCGAGCGTCTTATCGACGAGCTTTTCCAAGGAATGTGGCTCATTGGGTATATGCCATGGGAAATCTGACTCCACTTCGTGGATCGTTACCCCGGGGATATTTTGAATGTGGGTGAGGCAGTTATCGATCCGATAAGATTTCTCTGTCGAGTTACAGTTGCTCACCACATGAACGGAAATCCCAGCATCGGCATAGGCCCTTGCAAGCCAATACGTTCGGGCAGAAATGCCGCCTTCGAGGGGGGGAAACTTGCTAAGAATACAAACGTTCATGAGCACCCGAGCCGAAGAAGGTTTCCAACTGAAATCCTTCCTCCAGCGCTCCTCGGCGGGCGATGAAGATATGGTAGAACAGATCGAACATCAGAACTTCTAACTTGCTTGTAAGGTATCGCCTGAAGGGGTGGCGGCTCATGTGTTCGTCGCTCACTTGCATCTCAGCCCAAGCTGCAATCTTCGGCTCGATAGTGTGCACAGCCCAAGGCATTCCAAGCTTCTGACGTGTAAGGATTTTCTCAATGTCAAGACTTTTGAAGAGAGGTCGGGCCGCCTCCTTCAGTACATGTTTTGTTTGGCAACCGTCGCGGCCCAACTTGAGCTCGGCTGGAAGGCGTAGCGCCTCGTCGGCCAATCGGATATCGAGGTAAGCAGGTCGAATCTCGAATCCGAACGCACCACAGGATCGATCCACGCTGCACAGGTGGTAATTTGACAGTCCACCGCGCATGAGCCAATCCAGTAACTGTGTCCTGTAGAACCATGAATCCTCGGGTTTCGGAAATAACGAAGCCAGAACCTCTGCAACCGCACCATTCTCGCCGACACAAAGCCTGGCCCTAATACGGTCTGCAAAACCCAGCGGGTGCGTAAACGTCCAGTAATATCCCCCGAATAACTCGTCAGCTCCCTCACCTGAGAAGGCCACCTTGAAATCCTTGCCAATCTCCTTTGAGAGGATGTGGAACGCAACCCCGCCATGCAGGTCGAATACGCCACCTGCCGAAATATGCTCATAGTGGCTGACGTAATCGGGAAGAGCCTTCAGATAACCATCAAAATCCACCCGAACCTCCCGGTGATCCGATCCCAGGACAGACGACACCTTTCGTGCGTATTGGAGATCTTCCGAGGCTTCGTCATCAGCAAGCGTATATGTTGTGATCGGTCCGGACGCATGGAAGGCTGCCAAGGAAGCCATGAAAGTCGAATCTACTCCCCCGGAGAGATAGAAGGCCTTTGACAACCGGCTGTGGCCATAATGAACGCGAATCGAGTCATCGAGCGCAAATCGGATCCGCTCCGCTGCCTCGTTCAAATGACTTTCTTGAACCTCCGGAACTCGCTTCGCCGAAGGTATTTCGTAATAACGGGTCGTCCAAAATCCTCGATCGGAATAGACTGCAACAGTTCCCGGCTCCAACTGGCGCACACCTCGGAAGAGTGTTCGATCCAACTGGAAAACGTAACCAAAGGTCGCGAGGCCTGCAAGGACTTCAACATCGAACTCGGGATCGACGGCGTGTGCCTGCAAGAGGGCTTTAACTTCCGATGCAAATGCCAATGTCCCGTTTTTTTCCACGAAGTAAAGTGGCTTGATCCCAAACGGGTCCCGGGCCAGAACAAGACGGTCCGTCTCCAAGTCAATGATCGCAACCGCGAACATACCCCGAAGCCTTGCCGCAAAGTCAGTCCCATACTTTCGGTAGAGCCTTGCCAGGAGTTCCGACTCCCCGTTCGCGATAGAGACACCGTCTTTTTCCAACTCTCTCGTGAGTTCCGCGTAGTTGTAAATTTCGCCGTTGAAAACCACGGAAAGCCCTGCTCCAGCCCATGGCTGCAATGCCTCGTCCCCGCCAAAGATTGCAAGTCGTGCCACACCAAGGGCATGCCTTCCCACGGCTCGGACCTCAATTCCATCCGGCCCCCGGTGGCGTATCGACTCAACCATTTTCCGGATCGAAGATAGGTCGTTATTTCCGTACCACCCGCAGATGCCGCACATTAACGTCCAATCCTCTTCAGGTACTTCATGGCTTCGACAGCACCCCAATAGCAGTAGGCGGATCCTTCCTCGATATAGTGGCAGGGCCAGAGTCCATTCGGAAGTTGCACCCGCGCGAGCCAAGCCAGAGCCCGCTCCACCGCTTCAGGTTTAAGCAATTCCGGCCAAGCCGTAAGCCCGATCAGAGCAGTCCCGGTGCTCCATGGCTCGCTCCCGATCGGATGATCCTTCCACGGTCCAAATCCGCCATCCTCGTTCTGCTCGTCCAGGAGGTATTTAACCGTGGCAGGAATAAGGTCGAGATCTTTGGGTTTGCAATCCGCGGATGCAAATGCCTTGAGTGTCAATGCACCCTTGTAGGTGAGCTTAACCTCTGCTGATAGATCCTTTCGCCATTCGGTTTCGAGCCAAAGGACAGAACGCTCGTCCGCCAACTCAGGAAGAAGTGTAAACACCCAAGCTGTTACAGGTATTCGTGGCCTGTCTCGGGAATTGCGCCCCCAAGCACCCATCGCAGTCCGCTCCGACACCAACCAATTAATGCTCTCAGATCGCATTGAGGGAGTAGAACTAACCCATGACGGTGCGGCATCGTGGAAGGCCACGGCCCAAGCAGTTTCCTCCACGTCTGCCCATCCTCCATCCGCATGACGTCCCTGCGAGGAGTGTAAAAATTCCAAACCTGGTCCAACAAACTCACCGGCCTTTGCTAGGCAAACAACGCATCGAAATCGCCTGTGAGGCTCGATATTCGATCGCGCAGCGTTAAATAAACACGCAGAAGAATCAATAATTTTTAACATCATTATCCTGCTTGGGTGCTCTTCGCAGCATGCGACCATCCTCGATGATCGACTTGTACTTGGCAGTTAGTACATCCTGTGTCTTCGACCGGTGGCAAGGACCACACACGTAAAAGAGCGCCTCCTCGCTTCCGTAAGGAACCCATTCCAAATTATCAGGATCCCCGAAACGATCGCACATAACGCAATGTATCTGTGGCCTTTCCTTATGAAACACTGAAATGCGAAGCCCAATATCGGCAGGTATAGTACTAACTGTCTTTTCTTCGAGTTTTTCTTCACAAATTCCACAGCGATTCTCTTCGTTTTTTCCCCTTTTCTCGACTCTCTCTTGCGCAAATCTATCCCAACAACCGTCCGGGTTTTTGCTTAGGCAACGATTCAAACGTTCGCAAAGGTCAATGCGCATGAGACCCTTCATCTCCTCACCAAATTCTGAAAGAACAATAATCCGCTCAGGAACATTTCCCAGTTTACGAATCTGTTCAATGAAAAGGATTTCTCCGGGAAGGTACGGATGGTTTTTCTTACGGATAAGTGCTTCCCACTGCCCTACTCTTTGCTCTTTATAGTCCTTCTCTTTATCTCCGAAAATACTCCCCATGTGGGAGCATACAAGGTCACAATTCTTGAAATTAGTAGCAAATTCCGGGAACCATTGGGAGTCTCCCGTGAATCCAATGGTAGCATCTACATGGTTTTTGCCTTGTCCTTGGAACTTGAGGACATAACCAAAAGACCCAGGCCGCTCCCCCGCATGATCATCATGGCTCGCTGCTACCGGCCGTATTGTTAAGTGTAGATCCTTTTTACTTAAGCGTGCACCACCTTTCATTTTATTTTGCTTTATCAGTGGACGAAGTAGTGGCCTATTATAAGTTATATTTTCCTCCTCTTTTCCAACAAATTCCATCTCAATCTGCCAGTCCCTATCCTTGTTCTTATGTAAGCCTCCATCCGCGTCAACTAAAATTGTGTCATAATAGAGATGACGATAGCCTTGAGCAGTGATATAGCGATCAAGAACTCTTTGGGCGTTTAATGGCATGAAAGTATATATCTTCTTTCCCTCCTTGCCCATGCGTGAGGTTCGCTCTCGGAGAAGATCTGCCAAGCCTCCGAAGTCATTGATGTGGTCTGAATCAGCGTGTGTAATAATAACAATGTCAATGTCATCAAGCGTGAACCCTTGTTTGAAGAAGTTGTGGATGAAGTCAAAACCAGGGTCAACTACCACACCGAGTAGGGTGGGACAAAAGGTTCCCCCAAGACGCTCTGAATCTCCGTCCATCCCGTTGCTTGGCACGAACACAAAATAGCCGCCTCCTTTGGAGAACGATAGTTCTGGCGTATAAGAATTCCAGCGCCTTAATGCCACAAACTCCACACCTTTTTTCTTTTCTATAAAATGCACAGGTTGTTCACTTCGCCCTGGCTCAAGCCGTGTGTTGAAGTCGCTATCGGCGATGATTTGCCTGTAATCGTCAAGCCTTAATGTTTCTTTATTCAAATCCGTCCTTTTGCTCCACGCATTGCGAAGGTGTTGTAGGCAGACATGTATAGACTCGGCCTCTAAATCATTGCCAGAAGTGCATTCATTTTCTAGCCAAGTAAAAGTGTCTCTTAAGTGCCCAAAACAGTTTGTTGTGCACTCATCTTTTCCCTTACCTAAACATTCAATATAACTTAGTAGAAGTCTTCCCCGTCGAATTGCTCGACGGTATCCATAACTTTCCCTCTCTGGATATATAGGTGTTCCTTCTTTTTCCCGGGTGTTGTAATCTTGGAAATCGACATTACCATTTATTTCTTCCAATCCTAAAGAATTAAACTCGAACTTGACGAGGTGCTCAAGGAATTTTTTTTCATTAGAATAATTACATTGTCTATCTATTGAATTATCATGTTGCTTTGAATGGAAAAACCCTTCACAGTTATCATTGAGGTCGGAAAGTATCTTAAATAATCTTTCTCTCGCGAAACGGTCAAATATTTTAAAACTTTCACCCCAAATCTCGTTTGCAATATTCCCCTCTCGCTTATAGGGTTTTTCTTCTGGATTATCTTTAGAACCAGAATCTAAACATTCCAAGACTTTTAAAACTGCATTGCGCCAACTATTTGACATCAAAGGATTTTGCTCTATACCTTTTCTTTTTATCTTTAAATTCTTAAGCACATCAAGCCAGTCCAGCGCTAATTCCTTTAGGTTCTGGCGCATAAACCGGTCTCTACTAAGGAATTCTATGAATTTCTTTAATCCTAAAATATTATGGCGTAATATACCTATTAATTTTTGATCAATAATTAAATCCTTCTCTTGGAGACGGCTCCGACATACTTCCAAGTTATATTGAAAAATAAGCTCTATTGCATTGGTGTGCAGAGCGGGGCGTCGTCCTAGAATATTCTTTAGATCATCTATATGTTGAAGATTTATTAATGTTTCTCTTCGCTTCCCTCTCTCAAATAAATTATGATTATTTTGCGGAACAACGCTCGAAAGTGATTTCTGAACTTCTTTTCGGAGATACTGACGACCCGTGTGATCATTGCCCTTGATTCTACTTGCTTCAGTTATTGCCTTCCTAGCACGTTCTCTATCTCCCATATCCAGCCAACAGGTGGCTTCGAGAAAATGTGCTCGAAGTTGCTTATAGGTGCCGTCAACATCTCTAGTGCCAATACGTACTTTATGCACACTTTCTGCTGATGCTTTAAGGTTCAGAAGAACTTTATTTGCATTAAAGCAAAATTGCATCTTATTTAGGATGTCAGCTCGAAGTTTGAGAAGCGGCATTTCGAGATAAAGTCTGAGATCAGCCAATTCGGATTTATAGACTATTTCATCTTTAGCCTGTAATTCGTTTATTTTATCCTGAATCCCGTTCAAAGCACATATTGTTCGTTCAAGTGCTTCAGGCCGCTGCCCAGAACTGGCATGGTTATAGGCAATAGCTAAATTATAATCGAGGAGAGATTTATAATAGGGAAATATCTCTTTGAAAACATCTTCCAGTTCATCCCCTTGCTTTTCGCGGGCCACTGACTCTGCCAACCTGATAAATCCGATAGACGAATCCGATGAAGCGCACGAAGCACACTCAAGAAAAAGAAGAACTTGAAGATAAACCGATTCGTTTTTTTCCGATTTACTTCCCCCTGAAATGACATGTGAGAGACTTGCAGAAGCGAAACGAGTAACAGCGTCTTGGGCTATATACAGATCTTCCTTTGGAATATCAACTTGGAGCATTGCCCGTGCGTATTTCACTATTAGAAGAAGGCAAATTCCTTTCAGACGCAAAAGTAATAACTGTATTGATTGTTTTTTTGTTGAATAAGAATTGGAAATATTATCGATATTCTTTAAATAGCGTTTCCAAACATCCTGCAACTCAGAATCGATAGAAAAGGTTGGACGATGAAGTCTCTTGCGGATATCCTGAAGAATGGATTTTATCATATCCTTAATAATAGTTTTCGGCCCACCGTTAGCGTCTTCCAAACTACCACCTATTAGCTCAAAAATAAGCCTCCGATCAATCGCCGAACCTTCTTCATCTTCTGGCCGGTGAAAATCTTCCTCATCTATATGAATATCTAGGAGTAGGTTAAGGCGAAAAAGTGCTTTATAAAAGTCCTTGGCATCCCCATCCATCAATGCCAACAAAGAAGGTTTTTTCGAACAGTTCTGGGCTGTGTATTTTATTTTACCGCTCGATAGTTTCGAATTCTTCATATCCAACACCCCATTTTAGTGCGAGGGGAAAGAAGGACTGCTTAGGAAGCGACTGCCTTAGACCAATATGCCTCTAAACAAAAATCTAACGGCATCCGTGGCATGACGAACACTGGCGACAAACAATTCGCGTGCCAGCATGGAGAATCTCAGTAGGGAATGTCATCTTCGTAGCCTTCTTGATCTCTGGCTTTTTGTACGTCTCCTTTGATTTCTTCGTCGTCATAATCATCTCCTTTTAAATAATCCGTCTTTCAGGTATTGACTCAACAATGGCAGGCAATCCTTAGCGGCTTCCTGATCCGACAGTTCGTACGTTTTCGTGAAATCACGAAGTGCTGCATTTACACTCGTAGGCTCAACGAATCGCGTGAGGAGGAAGTAAGCGCTTGAATTCAGGTCGTACTGGTCACCGGTCTCGACGTTGAAAGCCCAACACTTCTCCAGTTCTGAAATAGCATGAAGTACAATACCCTTCGAGAGCTGAAGTATGTCGTTACGCGTCACGCCCAGCATTGCGGATCCTCCGCCAGATAATCGCCGCTGTGGGCATAAGCGACAGCGCGACAGCCACGACATAGCGAGACCAGATCGCATCGCCCGCATTTGCCTTTGAGATTCTGGGGATTCCGGATCGCCCACAATACTGGCGAGTCGTACCAAATCTTGTAAAGACCGTCATGAAGAATATTTCCAAGGGGAATTGGGAGTCTCCGGCACGGGAATACGGTGCCGTCATGCATAACCGTCAGCGCGTTGGTGCCCACGGAGCATCTTGCTCCAACGGTCGAATCCTCTTGGTCTAGCAGGCAGAAGAGCGGTCGGTACATCAACATCCGCATTGGTCGCGGAAGCCGACCAGCCTGATGTATGGTTTTGAAAGCATCTTTGATCTCTTCCTTAGTGAGGGCTTGGTCCAACATGTTCTTGCCTTGGCCCTCGGGAACAAATCGCTCGACGGCTAAAGCGTCAACCCCATGCCCTTCCAACAAGTCGATCAAAGCGGGGATTTCATGTGCATTAACCTTCGTTAATGTGGTCATGACGCTGACCACCAATCCTGCTTCTTTCAACAGCTGAATTGCACCGAGAGTCGCCGCAAAGCTTCCCCTGCCACGGACCATGTCGTTGGTCTCGGGCCTTGCCCCTTCGAGCGAAAGTTGGACCCTCCTCAGCTTCTTCAGACGGGGAAGTTCCGTCAGGGTTTCACGGCCAATTAAAGATCCATTGGTGAGAATGTCGTAGTAACCAACGGAGTCACGATCATCGAGAAACTTCGCGATGGAAAAAAGTTCTTTCTGCCGGAGAAACGGTTCGCCGCCGGTAAGCGAGAAGGATCCTACTCGCCCCCACTTTTCAACCGCCCCCAACATCCGTTCGGCAACCTCGAGCAGTTCAGTACTGTCGAGTTCCCGTTCACCGGTATATCTGTCGTGGTAGCAATGGGCACATCGCTGATTGCAGCGCTCCGTGATGTGCCACTGAAAATAGAAATCGTCTTTTGGTGAGATCTCTTCGACTGTCCCGTATGGGTGAGTTGTATTTTCTTGAACTTTATTTTTCAAGTGGCTCATAACATATGGATATTGCTATTAATTATTGCTCCTCCACTGTCAAACAATAATGAACTATACTCCAACTATAACCTTCGTCCTTCTTTCGTGCAACATGTTTTCCAGAAGAAAAGCGATACATATCCGGGTCACTCTTTGATGATGTCCCAGGCACCATTACCCTTCACGGTTTGTTTCTTATTTACGTCTCCCCTTTTCACCTTTCGCGGCATGGAAGACACCCCCACGGTGATGGTGGGAACCGATCAGTTCAATCAATCAAAATTTGAGGTGCATTCCTCACTCCATATACTGTCGGCATTTGTCGTACTTCTCCAGGTGCTCCGTGTCGTACTCCTGGGGGGACAACAGGACCGGTCCGTCTACCCCGGGCGTACAGCTGTAGTCGAAAAGAATGAGCTTGTTCGATTTCCTATTGTATGCCTTCAGCAGATAGTAGGTCTTCATCGGGATGACTTCCAAGCCGTGGGTCCGCAAAGCTTCGTAGTAGTCGGCCGGGATTTTGTCCCGGACGATCTCCAGGAACACCGTGTTGTCCAGGGTGTCCGGTATCGTGTCTCCGAACTCGCCGACTATCTTTTCCGCAGAAAACGTCACAGCGGATTCGAGGATTCCGTACTGCCTTCTAATGAGTTCCGAATGAGACGCACATGCGGTGGAAGTGCAGACAACAAGAAGCAACCCGGCGAAAAGGGAAGTCAGCCTATTCGTCATGTCCTCCCCCAGTAGGGCACGATCTCTTTCGGCGAATCCATGTCGACACCGGTGTCCAGGTGGCAATTTCTAACGACGCTAGCGATGGCGATGTTATTCGTCAAACCCTCATACAATGCATTCCAAACCGCGATCACGTTTGTGACCGCGCGGTTGAACCCAGCTTCGCGGAATGACCCCGTTGCGCCGGTGGGCAGTTTGATCTCCTGGTAGTACTGCCGGAGCCGGTCGGGGTACGTCGAGACGATCTCCTCTCGGGTGTTGTACGTGTACTCGCGGATCGTGCCGATGTGCCGGAAGAGCGCCACGATGCTCGATCCGCCCTCTGCGGCGTCGATTGCATCGGAATACGTTTCCAGCCACAACGCTGGATCGGGATCCTCGTTCTTGTCGGAGAACGCTTTCACCGTCTGCTCGGTCCAGAACTCCACAAGGGCGTCTATGTGCTGCGACTCTTGACAGAACTTAAGGATGCTCGAAAACTCGGAATAACGGATTTCCATATTCTTTATTTCGAAGTAGATCAGCGAGTCCTGCGTCATCTCGCAGATGCGGTGCTCATCCTTGTGCTCTTCGTATCGCCCCACGATCGCCTGCACTATTGGGTGGATGGTGGCGTCCGTGACGAGGTGGGATACAAGCCCCATCAACCAAACCAGTTGGATTTCCACAGGGGTCCTACCGGTTCCCCAGGCTTTCTTTAATGCATCGTGCGAGTTGATTGCAATGGCGTTTGTATGCTCTTGGTGCATTACGTCGGCCCAGTTGACCTTTCCCGTTTTGATACTCAAATATGGAAGGTCCGGGCTAACGGCCCCGAGGTAGAGGAACTGAGAATGTTCATTCAGTAGTTTTCGGAGATCGGCGGGAAGGGCCTTTCGGTTGGCCTTCGCGGCCTCACAAACTACGAAGTGCGTGAAGGTCCCAGCCATGGTTTCAACGTACATTGCAGTGCCGCCCTTGTCAAACATCGTTGTATTGTGTAGCCAACGACGTTCATGACGGCAAATCCCCTACTGCAATCGGAATTAAAACCGGGGGGAGGTCAAACGAACATCTGCGTTTGCGATGATTTCAATATTTCAAATATCTTCTCCGCCTCGGCTGCGCCCATGCGGTTCGGCAATCGCTTCAGGTAGACGGGAAAATATCGCCGGCTGATTATCTCCACGCCTCTTACCTGCTTTCGTACTTGTACATCGGCATTGGTAAACAGGATGACCGGTTGCGGTTTGGGTGCCGATATATTCTGGATAGCGAGAAGATCCCGGATAAAAAATGACTGCCTCCATGCCTGCTTGATAAAATCCTTCTCGAAGGGCCCCCCATCGCGCTTCAACATCTCCCCTTCGCAGCTGACGACTCCCCTGTGGCTCTTCGTCTCTACGGTGAGAATCCCTTTCGAGGAAATGACGATATGGTCGATGTTTTCCCTCTTGGATACGAAGTCATGCACGACAAAATATTCTGCCGGGAGTTCACCCAACAGGTTGCCAACATCCTCTTCGGCCACAGCTCCGCGGCGAGCATCGAGGGCCCGATCAGCGTACGCATCCGCCTTGTCACCCATCGCTTTTACCCAATAAATAATGCCGACGAAGACGATGAGGGCAACGGGTAAGCCAAGGGTTGCGATCGTCTTGACGCTCCTGTTGAAAAAGTAAATCCCCACGAACATGATGATCAGGAAGAAAAGCGCGGCCAGCCACCGGATGGTTTCCATCTTTCGGACCCCTACCCCGGGCTTGTTGTACACCGTTGCTCTCGTCGATTCCGTTCCCGCCATCTTCTTCCCTCTCACCGAATTCCGAATACCCTCTCCCCCTACCCAGGGGTGAAACACCGGAGGGCACAATCTGGTCGCAGGAATCTATGCGGCCAGATCCTCCTCTTAAAATCTCTTTTCGGAAGAAGCGGTTATGATCTTTACGGGAAAGAATTACCTTCGGGCAGGATGACCACGATTTTTGAGGATTATAACCTTCCGGCTGGAGAGGAAAACGGGGACAAGGTCAATGCTAGTAGCTCCACGTCTCATGGCCCAGTGGAGCGCGATTCATTTCCGCCCGGTGATGCCGCCACTGCGGCATGAATCCGTCCATCAGCGCCGTGAAGCGGTCGTTATGGTGCCGCTCTAATAGATGCACCATCTCATGCACGATGATTGACTCAAGGCACTGAATCGGCTTCTTTGCAAGTTCCAAGTTCAGCCAGATGCGGCGGGCTTTAATGTTGCAGGTGCCCCACTTGGTTTTCATCCGTTT
>JAGVQJ010000089.1 GCA_020051775.1 Calditrichota bacterium
ACGACGGGCGTATCATCATGGTCAGAGGTCCAGGCTTTGGAACTGGGGGTCGTAAAGAGAATAAGTCGAGCATTCAGGCTGTGGCATTCATCCTGCATATCGCGTAAAAGGTAGTATGTCAGGTCGCCATAATCGAATTGATCGGTATAGAGCATCAAGGAATCCGCCTTTTGCGGTACTCGACGATCATCGGCGTATTTCATGCTGCGCAACGTACTCTCCATTTTCTTCCACTGGCGGTCGAAATTCATGCGGTTCCAGGCTGTGCTCGCAAGTCGCCCTAAAGAGAGCTGCTTCTCAAGCCACGCAATGCAGGTAGGTGGGCCGACGGTTATATTGGGAACCGGGACATTAGTCAATTGTAGAGTATCACCGGGCCCGCGCTGAAATAAGGGCTTGAATCTGGGGTGTTCCCTGGGACTGTTGTTATACAACAGATCATTTCCGCAAAAGAACAGTAAAACGTAATCTGGATTTATTAAGGGACCGTATTTTTTCAGAACCAACAATTCTTGATCGGTACTGTAGCCCGAGATCCCAAAATTGAAAACGGTGAAATTTGAATCAGTCTGCGCAAGCCTCTCCGAAACACGTTCTTCCTTGTTCAGATCCAACCCGAAGATATAAGAGTCGCCCAGAACCATCGCCTTGCGTTTGGTGGACGGAAGATCGGCAACAGGGTGTTGATCGTCGCGAAATCCCCAGTCATTCATCCGGACGGGAACACCATGAACGACCTCATTTGCCTGAGGGATGCCCTTCCAGCCCAGCGTATCATCATAAGCGTACAGGGCGGGCGGTTTTGGGAGAGGCTTGAAGCCGATCATGCGCAGGATAATTTCAGCGCCCGCCAGACTGACCGCCAAGCTGAGGCCGAGGGTCAGGATAGTAAGTCCAACGCGTCGCTTCATCCCCATCCTTCGATTAAGGCGGTTAAGGTCCTATCATGCTTCATCCGGTATTGTGGCCTTTACCGGTTCACCAGTAACAGGATCAATCCGGTGACCAGGATATTCAAGACTGCCAAAGGCAGGATGCCTTTCCAACACAAGCGCATCATCTGGTCGTAGCGGAAGCGGGGCAGCGTCCAGCGTATGAGCACTTGCAGCCAGGCAAAGAAAGCGATCTTCACGAAAAAGGTTGCCAGGCGGATCATCGCCACGACTACATTGGGCAGATCCCAGGCGCCTCCCCAGGGGAAGTGGAAGCCTTCCTCGTACAGCCAGGGCAGATGATACCCGCCGAAGAACAGCGTGGCTATCAGCGCGGAGACCACCAGGATTTCCATGAATTCAGCGAAGTAGAACAGGCCGAATTTCAGCCCGGAGTATTCGGTGTAGTAACCGATGATCTCGGATTCACCTTCGGGCAGATCGAAGGGGACGCGTTTGGTTTCGGCCATCGCAGCGGGGAGGAACAGCAGGAAGCCCAGCGGTTGCAGAAATATCCCCCAAGCGGGCAGGAAGCCAAACAGCAACTGGTTCTGATGATCCACAATGACATTCAATTGCAGAGTCCCATAGATCATCAATATTCCCACCAAAGAGGTGCCCAGACAGACCTCGTAGGAGATCAACTGAGCCGCGGCGCGCAAGCCCCCTAACATCGAATATTTATTATTGGACGACCAACCGGCCAGGACCACACCGTAAAACGAGAACGATCCGAACACCAGAAGATAGAGAATTCCGATGTTCAGTTGCGCGATTTGCAGCGGGATCACCAGACTGCCCAGGTAAAGGGTGCTGCCGAAAGGGATCACCGCAAAAGTCACCAGCGCCGGGAAGAAGGCCAGGATCGGCCCCAGAGTATGCAGGAGGCGGTGTCCGGTGGGCGGCACGAAGTCTTCCTTGAAGAACATCTTCAGGCCGTCGGCCATGACCTGAAACAGGCCGATGACGCGGAATCCCAGGATGTCGGCGCGGTTGGCGCCCAGGCGATCCTGCATGATGGCGGATTCCTTGCGTTCCACCCAGGTCATCAGGCCGGCCAGCGACACCAGGGTTAGCAGTACGGCCCAGATTTTTGCGAGGAGGATGATGGTTTCAAGCATGGGGTTTCTCAAATTCCGATTCGGTTATCGGTCTTCGGTACTCGGTTACGGCAGCCCATTCAGCCAGGGTTTACTCTCCAGGATCTCCCGGGTGCGGGTGGCGAAAAAGCGGGCCAGGTCGGGCAGTTCGACTTTTAAGAGGGCTTCGTGCATGGCTCCGCCAATTCCTTCATCGCGGATGTCCAGCCGCAGGGTGATCTCAGTGCAATCGCCTTTGGTTAACCAGGCGAAAGCGCCCCGCCAAATCAACGTGGGCGAAACAGCCTCCCATTCGATCAGCCCCGGATCCTGCTTCAGAATGCGCGCCAACAGGCATGGAGTTCCGGCTTCCAATTCCACGGGGGTCTTCATATTCCAGCGGTAACCGGTTTCGGTTTTTTCACTGGAAGCAAAAGCCGGAAACAGGTAATAGACTTTACTGAAATCGCTCAGCAGCGTCTCCACGACGCGACTGTCAACCCTTACACTAAATTGTTTGTCAATGGAGGGCATAATGACCCCGAAAAAACCGGGAGGAGGTTCTGTCTCATAAATACGTTCTAAACAAACCAAACACCGGCTTCCATGAACCCAGGATGTGGAAACCTTTCGTTTGCCGATAAATTCCCTGTTCGGACAACCGATGTTTACTTTTAGTTTTGTTTTCGGGGGCGTCCCGGACGACGCGGTACGGGTTCCACAGGAGTGACATCATCGTTGGGTTTTCCGTCGTTATTGCGCGCCTTCTGAAAGAAATAAAGTTCCGCCATCATGTCGGCGATATCCACGTCATCAGACAGTTTACTGAGTATGGCAATAGCCTCTTCTTTCAAACTTGGCAAGATCAACCTCCAACCATTAATAACTAGTGCTTACGTGTAGTCAGGGCTTCGGCATATATAAGTGCTCTTTATTTCTTTTGACCTGAATCATCTTCCTCTTTCTCTTCTGTCTGAAATAATTTGGCGTCAATGGCCTGCTGCTTGTCCCCAGTTTGGAAATATTGGTAACAAGTCTCCGCGGTGAACTGGGCGTTGTTGAAGAGACGGTGGCGCTTGCGATATGCCCAGATCAGCGAAGCGACAATCAGTGTAAAGATTAATGCTACAATCAATGTATCAATTGTTGACATGTTAAATTCATCAAGTGTAAGATAATTACCGAATCCAGTTTTCAACCGAATTAGCCGTATCCTTGAAATGATCCACGTTATCAGTCACAACAGTAGCAGTGAGCCGATTTGCTTGGTCAGCAATTAAAGCATCAGGGATTCCAATCTTCTTCCCTTCCTTCATCAGTTGTCCACGCAAGTTACCCGCTTTTTCCCAATCTTCACGGATTAATTCTACATATTCAAAAGATGGCAGCACCTGCTTAAAACGATTCATGAGATTTCCAAGGTCTTTATTATAGAGACCAGTTAATATTTCACAGAGCGTTATTGGAGAAAGAACGAAAATTGAATTTCGCACTAGCTCATCTTTATATCTGATAACAACGGGATCTCCCTCTTTCGCTCTTAATATCGGACTTAATATGTTTGTATCCAGCACTATTCGCCGAATCATAATCAAGTCCTTTCCCATCCAGACTGCCTGATTTCCTTTAACTCACGATTAAATTCTTCCCACCATGTTTCGTCAGCAATAGGCGGTTCCTGTATCCACTTATTAAGTAAAGCAATTAGATTTAAATTAGGTGATTAGCAACGTTTTGACCTCAAATTACAGAGGTATTCAGTCACTAACGGGAAGATATCCTGGGTTTTATGATTGTATCTGAATTCCAGTTCT
>JAGVQJ010000195.1 GCA_020051775.1 Calditrichota bacterium
CGTTGGAAAAATAGGTGTACCGCCCCGATTCAGCCCAGGGATCAACAGGATGATTTCCGGCGGCCAGATAATCTTGATTCCAACGGTATAGCCTTGCCTCCAGGTCCACGAGATTCATTTTCGCTCCCCATTGCTCATCACCCTGGCAACCCATCTCTTCCAGAACTTGTTCAAGCCCCTGTGGTGTGACCACGAACAACAGGCGGTGAGCGTCGCCCATGATGAATCCCAAACTATGCAGCTGGGTTTGCAACGCCTCCCAGGGATGATTTTCGATGAAGATGACGGCGTTCTTCAGACCCAGACGATGGGCTTCGCGGGCTGGGCCGTTATCCGTTCCCCAGTAGGCGTCGGCGTACACCTCCGCACGACGTGGAATGGCCACGAAGACCTGCACCAGAACCAATCCGAAACCTGCCAGTACCAAACCACGTTTGACGAAAGCAGGGGATAGGGCTGTTCGCTCAATCAAACGATTGTAGAGCGCTTGAACTCCTTTGACGCTGAAATAGATGATCTGCGGGACGATCACATAATAATATCGTGGCCCGTAGATGAAATCGTGAAAGTAGTAGAACAGATAACCGACCGGGATCAAGATCATGGCGCCTAAGAAGGCCTTTTCCCACCGGGACATCCGTGCTCCTAACAGACCCCAGAGAAAGAGAGCCAACAAAGCCGGTAGCGGAATTTCCCACAGGTATACATTCAGTCCGGCCAGGGACATTAGGCTGTTGACCAGCCCATACCCCGGAGTGTGCGGTGGTCCCCAGTTGACCGCTCCGAATCCGAAGCCGTTACCACCCCAGGTGAGCGTGTATCCCGTCTGCAAGGGGTGGCCGGTCGTCATATAGTTGTGAACCAGGTATGGAATAATACCGGCGATAAAACCCACGCTATAAGGCAGCATCCTCCATGAGGTTTCTAATATCCTCCTACCCATATTCGGAATCGCTCCCGAACCCGACAACAGCAGCACCCCTCCGATCACTCCGAACACCGCCCCCTCCAACGGCCGCGTCGAGGCGCAGTATCCGAAAGCCAGCCCCGATAATGCCAACCAGCCGATTTTACCGTTTTCCCCCTTACGCAGAGCCAACCAGCCCAGTAGAGACATCGTCAGCGCTGCTGTATGGTTCATGTACTCAGCCGACATGAACAAAACGAATGGCGATAGTCCCAAAGTCCAGGCGCACCAAGTGGCCCAATGTGGCTGTGTCATTTTTTCTCCCCCCTTTAACAATGAGGGGATGGGAGGGGATAAATCCTTCACCAACCAAAAAAACAAAACTACCGCCGAAGCTCCCAGCAGCGGATTCACCAACCACGGTACGCCCGCCAGTACCCCCAACGCCAGTAACAGCGCCTGTCCTGGAGGGTATTGCGCGAACCAGCGATCAATGTCTACCATGAAACCGAAATAGAAGAACTCTTTCGGAGCAAACGTTTCGGCGGTAACTTGACCGCTTGCGAAGATGCGAGCTTGCAGCAGTTGCGCAATGGAATCTTCGATGTGCGGGATCAGTCCGAAACAGCGGTGGGCATAATAAATAGCAGCAACGAGGAGCAATGCCGCCGGCAGCCAGGGATGCCAGGGTATCAATCGTAAGTGTAGGGGCAGGGCGTGCTCCTGCCCATTAATATTCAAATTTATCCTCGGCGCCAGCCAACTGCATAAGGCGATGAACCCCACTGTGTTAAGGAAAAAGCCCGCCGTCAGCAGCCCTGTCAGAGCCCAGGCCGTAATCCCGAACCGCAGCCAAAACAGCGGGATAAATGTTGCTAAAAAACACAGGCTGACGGGCAATACTCGCTTTAAACGCACTCCGCCGAAAAGAGCCTTCCAGGGCAGACGAGTCAACATCCACCCCGACGCTATCAGCGCCACGGCCACCAGACCCAGGAAGATCTCCTTGCCGTGGTAAAGACTGGAGAGTTCCAATGTGGGCAGGAGCTCCTCCACCTCGGCGAAATGCAGCGCCAGATTGCTCCAGAGTAGCAGCCCGCAGGCCAGACTGAGGATTCCTCCGGCCAGATGTAAAATGTTGGGGAAGGGTTTGATCGTTATCCTCGGTAAAACCAATACAAGATAACCTGAACAGCGGAATTATGCAAGCCAAAATCGCCTCACTTTGTTTTTTAGCTCAAAAATCCATTGAATTCACTACACCTTAGATGTATATTCATTAAAGGCGAATAGCTAATAGCCATGAGCTAATAGCTTAAAGCTCAAAGCTTACTGCTAAAATCATGAAAATCATCGTTCTGTTAGGCGGCGAATCCGCTGAACGGCGGGTATCGCTAACTTCCGGTGAAGCCGTCGCCCAGGCTCTGGCGGCGCGAGGCCACGAAGTCTACAAAGTGGATCTGGTGGACCCGGTGCGATTAGCTCCGGCTCGAGTGCCTCTGTTCAACGAGACTGTGGGCGAAATCCCCCCTGACTTGTCTACGCTCCCACGCTTCTCGCCCCGCCGTCTGGCCGCGCTTATGGAGACACTGGATCACCAGAAACCTGACGTGGTATTCCCCATGTTGCACGGTGGTATGGGTGAGGATGGCCGCCTGCAGGCCGCTCTGGAAATGGTAGGGGTAAGTTTTGTAGGCAGCGGATCGCTCGCCTCGGCGATGGCCATGAACAAGCCAGTAGCCAAGCGGCTTTTCCTGTATGCCGGTGTGTTGACTCCGGCCACCCTGCTGGTTCCACCCGGCCAATCCGAGATGGATGCCGCCGCGCATATTCGCGCCTCTTTCGGTTTCCCGGTGGTCGTCAAACCGGACGCTTCGGGATCTGCAGTGGGTCTAGCCATACTGCCGGATCAGGAAGGTCTGGGCAAAGCGCTGGCAACGATAACTTCCTTGAACTACACCGCCTTGGTCGAACCATTCGTCCCGGGCGTCGAACTGACCGTGACCATTCTGGATCAGCAGGCTCTGCCGCCCATCGAGATTCGTCCGTATGGCGGAGTTTACGATTACCTGTCCAAATACACCAAAGACCGGACCGATTACTTCTGCCCGGCGCCCATATCGGCGGATCTGACTCAGCGTGTACGTGAACTGGCATTAAAAGCGCACCAGGCGCTGGGTTGCCGCCACTACAGCCGGGTGGATTTCCGCTTGCGCGAAGACGGCGAATTGTTCTGCCTGGAAGTCAATACCATCCCCGGCATGACCTCGACCAGTCTCGTCCCCAAAGCCGCCGCCGCGGTTGGATTATCCTTCGAGGATCTGGTGGAAAAGCTGGCTTGCTTAGGAGCCGCCTCCGCATCTTCGACGGAAATTCCTTGATTTCACACCGAATATTTTGTAAGATGTAATTATCCAGATATTACTTGGTTACTGGTTTACAATCCCATGCGACTCTACGAATTTGAAGGCAAGCAACTGTTTGCCGAATCCAAAATCCCCGTACCCCCGGGAAAAGTGGCTGCCACTGTGGACGCAGCCGTCCAGGTTGCCGCTGAAATCGGCTATCCGGTCGTGTTGAAATCCCAGGTGCTGACCGGCGGGCGCGGCAAAGCCGGCGGCATCCAGTTCGCCGAAAACGAGGCTGAACTCCGCGAAAAAGCCGCAGCGTTGTTTAAACTGACGATCAAGGGTTACCTCGTCGAACGCGTGCTCGTGGAAAAGAAGCTCGAGACCGACCAGGAATTCTATCTCGGCGTCACCATTGACCGTACCCGCTACCAGTGGACGGTTATCGCGTCAGCCTCTGGCGGCATGGACATCGAAGAGGTAGCGGCCAAACATCCTGACAAAATTACCCGCCTGTATCTCGATGCCGACGCGCCGATGTATTCCTTCCAGGGCTTGGAACTGGCTCGCGCTCTGGGGCTGTCCGGCGAACAGATGAAAGCCGTAGGCGACATTGCCGGGAAGCTTTTCCGCTGCTTCCGCAAGTGGGATTGTAAAATGGCCGAGATCAACCCTCTGGTGCGCTTGAAAGACGGCAAGTTCGTCGCCGCTGACAGCCGCATCTCAGTGGATGACGACGCTCTCTTCCGTCACCCGGAATTCAAGGAACGAGGCATCGAAAAGCGCCACGAAGAAGGCGAGATGACTCCGCGCGAACAGCAAGCCCGCGAATGGGACATCCCTTATCTGGACTTGGACGGCAACATCGGCATGTTTCCCGGAGGCGCCGGATTCGGCATCATGGGCAACGACTTTATCCAGCACTTCGGAGGCAAACCGGCTAATTTCATGGACTCCGGCGGCGGCCCTACCCCGGAACGTCTGGCGCAGATGCTGGTGCTCTTGGATGAGAATCCTCAGGTGAAAGTCATCTTCGGAGCACGCTTCGGCGGCATTTCTCGTTGCGACGACTTTGCCAAGGGGGTCATCATGTTCCTGAAACAGCACGGTCTGAGCAAACCGATGGTGATGCGCATGACCGGCAACGAGTGGCAGGAAGGCGTGCGCCTGTTCAACGAAGCCAAAGCGGAAAATCCCGAGCTTTTCAAGAACATCGAAGCCCACGGCATCGAGACTCCCATCGAGCAGATCGCCAAGCGTGCCGTGGAATTGGCGAAAAATGCGTAACAGGTGACCGGTTATAGCAACCGTCACGGTAACCAGGGGCTTTAGCCCCTTGCCGCACGTACTCCAGACCATTCATCTTATAGCGAGCAACAAGGCCGATCTCGCCAAAGGATCGGCCATATATATTTTGATCATTATAGGTAGAGCGGTAGCTTGCTGCCGCCGGTGAGCTGATAGCTCAGCGTTTCCATAGTAGGCAGAGCCTAATTCCTTATAAATGCCAATTGTCCTTCCATATAATATTGATCCCATGATCCACACCAGCCCGGCCCGTAGGAAAGAATCAGTGTGTCTCCGGTTATTTCATATTGTGCAGTAGTCAGGCCGACCATCAGGGAATCCCACAGTGAAGGAATGACAATGTTGATGGATGATCCCTCCAGTGTGTAGCTCCCTTCCTCAACCACATAATCGAAATAGGTCGTATCCTCAACTTCGCCGAATCGGCTGAATCCGCGATAACCTTCGAACTGAAAGTGCCCTCCACCAAAACCGACAATAGCCTCTCCCCAGACCTCTATCCAGAAGGGAAAATAGGCAAGTCCTACAGGGTCGTATTGGCCAGCTATGAAGCTCCAGGTCCCCTCCAGAGGCAATGGGCTGCTGCCCTCGCCGGTACTGAAGATCCATGCCTGTGACCACGGCCCCTCGCCCTCTATATTAACGGCACAGACCCGCCAATAATATATTGTGCTGAGCATTAGACCTGAATATCCCACCATGTGCCCGGTGATGCCCGGCTCATCGTAAACCACTTCCGTAAAATTTGAGTCGGTCGAAATCTGGAGGCGATACTGCTCGGATTCCGGCGTCTCACGCCACCAGAAAATCGAATACGGGCTGCCGCCTTGCATGCCATCCCACGGCGCTACCAACTCCGGCGCCATGGTAGGGGGGGAAGTAAGGTGAGCCGTCACACCAATATCGTCCCTTCTATCGCACCCCGTTAGTAATAGGATAATCATCGCCGAAGCAACTATGACTACAGCGCGAAACGTTTGCATTACCATCTCCTGATTAAGTCGTCTTTGTTGTCCTGATGACGTCTGATTCCGGCCATCAATATACTCTAATCTGAGCCCTTAATCAAGTGCAAATTATTGCATCAACAGACGGGGCCGGTCTCGTAAAGAAACGGCCCTTGTGATTACCGGAAAATTCAAAGGCGTAAGCTATTATCACGGACCTCATGATAGACTCTCAATACCTCTGCCCGCGGTATCACTGAAATAATGGCATGTTCGAACCCTAATGTGATCTGAATCACGAAGCGGAGTCGCTGATTTAATAAAAATATATCAAATGTACCTTGACAATAACCGCTGGCAGGTATATATTGCTTACTGTCATACTAATCAATACTTTTTATGCTTTGAGTGACTCGGTTCACAATTCACCTCATTGGTCTTCCGACTACAAATTACTTAAGTGGAGGAATTATGAAAACCATTATCCGTCTCGCGCTGTTTCTCTGTTTGTGCTGTCCGTTCATCACGTGGGCGCAAATAACGATCCAATCGAACGCCTTTCCCACTAATCCCGGCACTGTGATTAACCGTCAATTCAATGTGTTGTCGCCAATCCCGCTAAATCCGGGCCCCGGTGGACCCGACCAAATCTGGGATTTCACGAACATATCCGTTGGTACGAATGAGGAACAAACCTGGGTTGATCCTGCCACGACCCCTCATTTCTCCCTCTACCCCGATGCGAACCGCTGTTACACGGTCGGCTATGCTACTTATGGATATTTTAGCGTGACACCGTCCGCTTACTCGTGGTATGGGTATGATGCCACCGTATTTCAGGATGTTACACCCTACTGGGTTTTACCGTGCACCTATGGAGATTCTTGGACGACTACCTGGTGGTATACGTCTGGCCCAACGACGACAGAACAAAACCTCGATTGTGCAGTGGATGGGTGGGGAACTTTGGTCGACGAAATGGGGAGTTTACCTTGCCTTCGTCTGAAAATACATTGGACCTCAACCCTTACCTTCATGGGGAATCCAACCGTCATGACCACCTGGCGTTATGAATGGGTTGTGCCGAGCCTTGGGGTCGTTGTCACGATGGAATCCGAGATTGATGAACCCGATCCCAATTTCACGGAAGGTTTTTTCCGTCGCATGGTAAGTATCAGTAACGGTGTCCACATGCTCCCGCAGGGCGCACCCTTACCCAACCAGGTGACCTTAGCGCCCGCCTTTCCGAATCCCTTCAACCCCACGACGCAAATATCCTTCAGCCTCCCCAAACCAGGGAACGTTTCTCTTTCGGTATTCGATCTCATCGGCTGCCAGGTAGCGCAGTTAGCCTATGGGCGTTTCGCGGCTGGGGAATATCAGTCTACGTTTGATGGATCCTTGCTTTCGAGCGGGTTGTACTTTGTTAATTTAACAGTGGACGGAGCCGTTTACACGCAGAAATTGGTGCTTATGAAATAGCCGGCGCTGATTTGTGGTGGTTTCTTAAGCTCAGAACCTCATAAGACTCCATTACCTCATTTCACCGTTTGGCGAGCCTCTGGGGCCGATTCCACAAGGGGTCGGCCTTTGATTCCAGCCTCCCAAGGCGGGTAACTCACAAAGATAAACTGGCTCAGGATGAATGATTTCTACCAGCGAAACGAATGGAATATTGGCATTTTCAGATTCCTTCTCCATCCTGAGGAAAATAGGTCACATTGCTCTTATGAAAAAAAGTTAAATGTTCCTTGACTATGGAAGTCGGAAAGTTTATATTGCATTCCAGTAAATGAAACGAGACCGTATTTAATCCTAACGGTGTTACTGACCATCAGGTCACCGGGCAAAACTTATAACCTACCCTAGTGGAGGAATCATGAAAACCGTTATTCGCATTACTCTTCTCCTCTGTGTGTGCTGCCCCATTATGGCGCGAGCGCAAATTACTTTCCAATGGACCGATCTGCCCATCAACGCCGGAACCGTCATTGATTATGTGAATTCCGATGTGCTGTCGCCCATCTCGTTGGATCCCGGATCTGCCGGTCACCAGAACTGGGACTTCACCAATATTTCCGTCAGCGAGAGCTTCCAACACCGGTGGTTGGATCCCACAACAACCCCGCACATCGGACTCTACCCGACCGCGAATCGCTGCTTCACCAGCGACGACGTTCACTATGGTTATTATTGTCTAACCTCGGCAGGTCTCTGGTGGTGTGGTCAGGATACCACCGTGTATCAAGACGGCGAGCCTGTTTATACATTCCCCTGCACCTATGGTGATACCTGGACGACCTCCTGGTGGACGTCGCCCTACCCCCAAGTCACCGTTGAAAATGAGATAGACTATGAAGTTGATGGGTGGGGCACTATAACCGATCAATTGGGGACCTTCAACTGCCTCCGCATTAAACGGCATTTGACCATTACGATGACTACGCCCTGGATGACGACCGTCATGACGTATTGGGGCTATGACTGGTTCGTACCGGGTTATGGCGATTTAGTCATGATGGAATCGAACATTGACGAGCCTGATCCCTATTTCACTCAAGGTTATTTCCGGCGCATTGTGGGGATCAATACCGGCGTCCGCCCCTTCCCGGATCAGACCGCCTTGCCCAACCAGGTGACCTTGTCCCCGGCCTATCCCAATCCTTTTAATCCCTCAACCCAAATCAACTTCAGTCTGCCCAAACCCGGAGATGTTTCTCTGGTGATATTCGATCAACTGGGTCGGCAGGTGGCGCAATTAGCAGAAGGGCGATTTACAGCAGGACAATACCAAGCTACGTTCGAGGGATCGAGATTGGCGAGCGGTTTGTATCTGGCCACTTTAAGAGTAGACGGAGCCGCCTACACGCAAAAACTCGTGCTGATGAAGTAATTAACTCCTCGCCGAGTCAGGGATTATCCGTCAACTGACAGTAGCAGCGTGATATTATTATATACAAAGGCCGGTCCCTGGATCGGCCTTTGTTTTCTGAGAACAAATATTTCACTTTAACTTTGTTGGATCTATGTCGAGTCATATCTTTGCTATAAGCATGACCGGATTCGTGTGCAGACTCACCCCTCCAGAAATTTCTCAGCCTCCAGCGCCGCCATGCAGCCGGACCCTGCCGCCGTGATGGCCTGGCGGTAACGATGATCCTGCACATCGCCGGCGGCAAAAACTCCCTTGACGTTAGTGGCGGTGGATTTTGACTGTGTGATAATATAACCTGTAGGTTCCATGTCCAACTGTCCCTGGAACAACTTGGAATTTGGTTCATGGCCAATGCCCATGAATACTCCGTCCACGCTCAGTACTGAGGTCGTGTTGTCACGAACGTCCCGCAACTTGACGCCCGTGACGCGCAGCGGATATTCTTCGCCTATGATTTCTTCCGGGATTTTATGCAAAGCGAAATGAATGCGCGGGTTGCTCATGGCTTTTTCTTGCATAATGCGCGAGGCTCGCAGTTCTCCGCGCCGGTGCACAATGGTAACTTTGGTGGCAAACTTGGTTAGAAAGGTGGCCTCCTCCATGGCGGTATCGCCGCCGCCCACTACCACGATTTCCTTTTCCCGAAAGAAAAAACCATCGCAGGTGGCGCAGGCTGATACTCCATGACCCATAAATTTTTTCTCCGATGCCAGCCCCAACCAGCGCGCCGAGGCTCCGGTGGCGATGATCAACGCTTCGCAGGTGTATTCGCTCTCGTGCGTTTGGATATAGAAAGGTCGCTGCGCCAGATCCACCTGTACCGCTTCATCAGGCCGGTATATTGCGCCGAACCGTTCGGCTTGCAGTTTCATGGTTTCCACCAGCTCCGGGCCGCTGATGCCGTTGGCGAAACCCGGATAATTCTCGACTTCGGTGGTGATAGTGAGTTGACCGCCGGCTTGCAGTCCTTCCAAGACAACCGGATTCAATTCCGCTCGCGCGGCGTAGATGGCCGCGGTGGATCCCGCCGGTCCCGATCCCATAATAATCAAGCGATGATGATTGGGCATACTCTTGATCCCTCGTTGAATCTTCTGGCGAGCGAAGAAAAGTCAGACCCCTCGCCTCGCTGCCGTTTTAAAAATATAAATCATAGACTTCGCAAATGCAATGCTTTTGACGCTTTTTCAACAACCACCTTCGTGTCCGTCTTTTACCGCTGAGTCCACCAGAATTCCTCTTGTCATCGCAACTCCTGAAGAATAGCTCCACTGCGTCATGATGACTCGTTGGCTCTGACGGCGATGAAAATATTCTTCTCGGCCCTGTGATGACAATTATTAAATCTCCTTGCGACTCTAAAAATTCTACATTTCTTACTTGACTCACTTCTCTTTTATACTTATCTTTCGACTTGACGGCAGAAGAGCGAAGAAAAAATTTAGTAGTGACATGAGAGATTGCTAAAATAAAATTGGATATTCCCCCTCAAATAAAAATTTAATTCGTACTTCATCAATAATTATATCACCATGACGACAACCGCAATCCGGTGCATCTAACTCAAAAAGAGGAGATCCATCATGCCGACGACAAAAGCAAAACCAGCAGTCAAGAAAACCGTAGCCAAGAAAGCCGCGGTCAAGAAACCCGCCGTCAAGAAAACGGCTGCAGCCGCCAAGGCCCCCGCCAAGAAGACTGCCGTCAAGAAAGCGACCGTCAAGAAAGCGGCTCCAGCTAAGAAACCGGCCGCCAAGAAAACCACAAAGAAGTAAACGACGGTATTCCTTTCAAATCAATAACTCAAGATCCCGGTCGCACTGGCCGGGATCTGGTGTTATAATCGTACCACGGCTCCCTCTAAAATTCTCGACAGATCCATCCAACTGCTGTTAGTCGCGCTCGTACCTAATATCACAAAACCACCTATTAACACATTCTGATAAGGAGACCTTTATGGAACCGTACACCCTGCCCCCGCTTCCGTATGCTTATAACGCATTAGAACCGCATTACGATGAGCAGACCGTCAAGTTGCATCATGATATGCACCACGCAGCTTACGTTAAGGGCTTGAATACCGCTCTGGAAAAGCTTGAACAAGCGCGGGTCTCGGACGACTTCGCGCTGGTCAAACATTGGGAGCGTGAGGTGGCCTTTCATGGATCCGGACACTTGCTGCATTCCATCTTCTGGACGAACATGAAACCCAAAGGCGGCGGCGAACCCCAGGGCGAACTGCTCAAAGCCATAACCGGATCATTCGGCAGCTATGCGGCTTTCAAGAAGCAAATCGTGGCTGCTGCCAACGCCGTTGAGGGCAGTGGTTGGGCGGTGTTGGCTTGGAACACGGAGATGAACAGCCTGAACGTCTACCAAGCCGAAAAGCACCAGGACTTGACGATCTGGGGAGCCATCCCGGTGTTGGTCATTGACGTATGGGAACACGCCTACTATCTGAAATATCAGAACAAGCGTCCCGACTGGGTCAACGCCTTCTTTAATATCGTCAACTGGGACGACGTCGAGAAACGCTTGCAGAAAGCGAAATCATGCCGATAGCATTTCGGCCCTCACGATTTGACTTCCCTCAGTTGACTTCTTTGTCGCTGGGGGAATTTTTGCATTGTACTTGCCTCCACTGGTTAATAGCATTATATTAGTGGGTAAATAGAGAAAATCAATATCGGAGAAATACATGGAAGAGAATCTGGCCCCCGCTGGTCACCCCATTCACTACCTGATGGAAGAACACAACATTTTGTTGGACACCGCTCAGAAGTTGGCCAACGTCGCCGGCAAATTAAAGAATTTCCCGACTTATGAGGCTGCCGCGACAGAAATGATCGAAATAGAGAAGGCCGTGCAGATCTTCCGCGACAGTGCCAACCACTACTTGCGCGAAGAGAACGTCATCTTTCCTCTGCTGGACAAAAAGGGCTTCTCAGGCCCGCCCGCCGTCATGTGGTCGGAACATAATCAAATCCGCGATCTTGAGAAAGCCATGTACCAATTGATGGATCAGGCTCGTTCCCTCGCCTATCCTGATTTCGCCGTTAAAATAAAACGCGTCGCCGACAATCAGGCTCAAATGCTGACCAATCACTTCCACAAGGAGAACAACATCCTTTTCCCCACGGCTCTGGAAATCCTGGGCGAGCTTGAGTGGACTGACGCGCGCAAGGAATTCGAGAAGATCGGTTTCTGCCCCTTCACGCCGGGCGTGCAGAAACAGACTCCCGAGACAGATGAAGTCCGCCACACCGCCCAAGTTGGAGAGGGCCTCGCGTTTTCCACTGGATCGCTGACGACGACTGAACTGGAAGCCATCTTCGCTACTCTGCCGGTGGAGATCACGTTTGTGGATGCTGACGATCGCCTGAAATTCTTCAGCGAATCGAAAAATCCCATCTTCACTCGCAGCACCGCGGCTCTGGGCATGGCTGTGCAAAATTGCCATCCGCAAAAGAGTGTCCACCTGGTCAATCAGATTCTGGCAGAATTCAAGAGCGGTCAGCGTGATGTGGCTGATTTCAGGATTCACATGCAAGGCAAGTACGTTTACATCCGCTACTTCGCGGTGCGCGACAAGCAAGGTCAATATCTGGGCGCCATGGAAGTCACGCAGGATATCAAGGATCTGCAGGCCTTGGAAGGGGAGAAGAGGTTGCTCTAACTTAAAGTAAGAACGAAAAAATAAAAACTAAAAGGCGCTCGACTGAGCGCCTTTGTTTTACTGTATTCTGAATTACGCATCCTACTTTTTGTATCTCTCAATGAACTCCTTCTGCTCTTTCACCCGGCGCTCTTTCTCTTTGGGATCAAGTTTTCCAGTGTACCAGGCATGTTCGGGGCGAGCTAACAATTCGGTCAGGGCGACATTCAGTGCCTTCGCGCCGGCAACCTTCACTGGGTCAGTAGAATGCAGATTCGCCTCCGCGATCTCTTTAAGCTCAGGGATGAATTTCGTATACCAGTGCTTGCCCACCTCATAAAGCCCGTGCCAATGCGTGTAGTCCGGCGCCATCATGGATACGCCGTGGCGAGCGCGTCGTCCTTCGTGGTGCCAGATCTCGTACCAGGTGAATTCAATCGGATCGTCGAATTGGGTGGCGCTAATGAGTTTGCTGTCATAAACGATTTGCATCAACTTGGAGCCGGGATCGCCGAACTTAGTATTGTAGAGTTGAATAACACCGTCGTACTGTTCGTAGAAATTCCCCACAAATCCCGAGGAATGGCAAACGCTGCAAACTTGCTGCATTTCCGCGCGGCGCTTATCCCAGGTGATCGCAGCCATCTTTTCCAAGCCCAACTTTTTATCAGAGATCTCCGGGCGTATGGAAACCGCCGGCCGGTTGTTCCAACTGATGCGCGTGCCGACATCGTGAGTCACGGGCAACAGATCACCTTCGGAGGTGCGTACCGCTGACATGTGGCACGTAGCGCAAGTGGGAGCAGCCGTGTAATCTTCTCCCAGCACCCACTTGGCATGATCCATGTTCAGATCGTCCTTGTGAGCCGCGTAGGCGATGCCATGTTTGGACTCTTCATAGACTTCCTTCTGCGGGTGATCAGGCCCCAGGTGGCATTTGCCGCAGGTTTCCGGCTGCCGTGCCTGCGCTGCCGAAAAGGCATGTCGTTGGTGGCACGCGCTGCATGATCCCACGCTGCCATCGGGATTAAAGCGTCCAATACCGGTGTTCGGCCAACCGCTGCTGAGCGGGTTACCATCCTTCCCGATCTTCACTTCATTGCCGTGGCATTGGGCGCACCCGCTGACGGTCAACGCTGATCCTCCCTGAAAATTCCAATCTCCCTCCACGATATCCGCCAGAAAATTATCCAGCGAACCCAGAATGAAACCCGCTTTGGCATGGTGACTCTCATCGAACTGTGCCACCTCCGTTTGGTGGCATCTGCCACAGTCTTTCGGTGTCACCACCACGCTGATCAGGAAGTCCTCATGCTTGACTGCATCTTTGTCTCCAGCTTGAGCTTGATGGCATTCGTAGCAGCCGACGTTGGCGCGGAAGTGTTTCGAGGTACCCCATTCCTGATAGATGCCAAGCGACGCCTCCCGGTGGCACGTCACGCACTGCTGCGATTGCGTTGACATTTGGGTGGGGATGGTGGTCTGGGCAGAGGCCACTAATGTACCAGTGGTGATCAGACCGATAAAAATGGCTCCGACGTAGATCCTTTGGGCAGTGTTCATGGGGCCTCCAATTATTTCCTGAGAGGATGAGTTGTAAGCCTCTTACGGGAAATTCTTCACTAAAGTTGGAAAAAAATGAGGCAATCCATCCGGATTACCCCATTATAGGTTGGAATGTGGCTACTTCTTCGTCCACTGTTCCGCCAGTAATACAATCACTGTGGCGGCTTTGGTTAAGCTGGATTTGGCCACCCATTCCTTGCGGGAGTGGAAGAGCATGCCACCAGCGAAAATATTGGGCGTCGGGTGACCCATCAAGGACAAGCGAGCCCCATCGGTCCCGCCGCGAATAGCCTTGTATTTCACCGGAATCCCGGCGGCTTCCATCGCCTGGCGCGCCAAGTTCACGGATTCCGGGAATTTCTCCATCACCGTCCACATGTTCTCGTACTGGTGCTTGAATTCCAGGTTGATCTTCAAACCGGGATGCTTGAACTCGAACATCTCCTTCAGGCGGCGCAGGTGGTCCATGCGGTGTTCGTTTTTCGGTACCACGAAGTCGCGGATAATCATCTTGGCGGTGGCTTCTTCTTCTGTGCCGGAAATTCCGGTGATGTGGAAAAAGCCTTCGCGCAACTCCGTGTGTTCGGGAGTTTCCCATTCCGGCAGAGCGGCTAAGAATCGCGCCAGTACTGTCGCGGCGTTGACCATCTTATTCTTGGCGTACCCGGGATGCACGCTGACGCCCTTGAAGGTGATGGTGGCGCCCCAGGCGTCGAAGCATTCCGCCTCCAACTCGCCCGGTTCACCGCCGTCCATGGTGTAATTGAATTTGGGTAACTTGGCCAAAGTGATTTTGTCCGTGCCTTGCCCGATCTCTTCATCCGGAGTAAAACAGATGCGGATTTCGCCGTGTTTCAGTTCCTGGAATTTGATCATCGCGGCGACGGCAGTCATGATTTCCGCCACACCCGCTTTGTCGTCAGCGCCCAGCAAAGTGGTGCCGGAACCGGTGATGATGGTGTCTCCGACGAATTCCTTCAACTCGGGAGAATCCTGCGTCGTGACCTGCAGGTTGGGATCATCCGGGAAGGTAAGAGCTGAACCGTCATAATTGGCGCGCAGGTAGGGTTTCACGTTCTCGCCGGAAACGGCGGGGGAAGTGTCCACGTGCGCCACCAGGCCGATGGTCTCGGTTTTAACGCCGGCGCTCGCCGGAAGCGTCGCATAAAGATAGCAGTGTTCATCCAGGGTTACGTCCTTCAGTCCGAGCTCTTTGCACTCTTTCTCCAGCATACGGCCTAAGTCGAACTGCCGCTGCGTGGAAGGATAAGTTCCGGTGGTTTCATCGGACGTAGTATAAACCTGCACGTAGCGCAGGAAGCGGTCCAGCACCTCTTTGTCGAGAAACGAGGTGATTTTGTCAGGTAAGGCCATGGGTTCCTCTGGTTAAAGGTTTAGGCAACCGTTATTTCTTTATTCAAATATACATCCTGAATGGCGTTCAGCAGCTCGACGCCCTCCTTCATGGGTTTCTGGAAGGCTTTGCGGCCGCTGATCAAGCCGAGGCCTCCAGCGCGTTTGTTGATGACCGCCGTGCGCACCGCCCCCGCTAAATCGTTTTTGCCCGATTCGCCGCCGGAATTGATCAGCCCTACGCGCCCCATGTAGCCGTTGATCACTTGGTAGCGGGTCATATCAATGGGGTGATCTGAGGATAGTTCGGTGTACATGCGCTCGTCGTACTTGCCGTATTTCACGCCGGATTCATTGACGGCCTTATACCCGCCGTTGCGTTCGGGCAGCTTCTGTTTGACGATGTCGGCCTGAATGGTGGCGCCCAGGTGATTGGCCTGACCGGAAAGATCCGCGCTGGTCTCGTAATTCTTGCCGTTGACCTTGAACCCTTCATTGCGCAGATAGCACCACAGAATGGTCGCCATCCCCAGTTCGTGAGCGTGCTGGAAAACTTGCGAAATCTCCACGATCTGCCGCGAGCTTTCGTCAGATCCGAAATAGATGGTGGCTCCCACCGCGGCGGCGCCCATGTCGAAGGCTTGATCCACGCTGCCGAAGAGAATTTGATCGTACTTGTTGGGGTAACTGAGGATTTCGTTATGGTTGATCTTCAAGATCATGGGGATGCGGTGAGCGTATTTCCTCGCCACCATTCCCAACACGCCCAGAGTAGATGCCACACCGTTGCAACCCCCTTCGATGGCCAGCTTGACGATATTATCCGGATCGAAATACAGCGGGTTGGGAGCGAAGGAGGCTCCGGCAGAATGCTCGATCCCCTGATCCACCGGCAGGATGGACAGATAGCCGGTGCCCTTCAAGCGCCCCTGATGGAACAGCCATTGCAGCATCTGCAAGACGCGGATAGGGCGGTCGGTCGGCGCGAAGATGCGATCCACCCAGTCGGAGCCGGGTACATGCAGGGCCTGCTTGCTCACCTTGGGCTTGTCGAATCCCAGCAGAAAATCGGCCTCTTCCCCCAATAGCTGGATGATCTTGTTCAAGTCGTTCATGATTTACTCCTTCCAGAATGGTTATAATCTGATACGGAAGAAATGTATGGAAAAGAAGGACACAAAAGACAAAAATACAGGAGACAGGAGATAATAATTGGTAGGGCAGGCGTCCCTGCCTGCCGTCAAGTGTCATTCCCACGAAAGAGTCTGCCCGAGAATGTGTTTCTAGACCGTCATTCCCGCGAGGGATTTATCCCTTGTCTGGAATCTGTCAGGATTCCCCTGCTCCGCCCAGCGTTGAAACGCTGGGCTATTATACTGCGGCCCGTTAAAACGGGCGCTCAAACCATGTCATTCGCGAAGTAGGCACGACCGCCCGTACCGGGCGAAAGCGGGAATCCAGAGAATCAACCCCTCGCAGGGGCGGGCCCTTCCCCGCCCCTGCAAGACTCGCAACTCGTAACTCGCAACACGCAACTAATACTTGTTTTCCACCGTCATGCGCCGCAAATGACAGATGGATTCCGTCGGGTTGATGTGCTTGGGGCAGCAGTCGGTGCAGTTCATGATCGTATGGCAGCGCCACAGGCCGTGCTTATTGTCCAGCGCACCCACGCGGTCGGCAAATCCCTTATCCCGCGTGTCGAAGCTGTAGCGATACGCTTTCAGGATGGCTGCCGGGCCCAAGTAGTTCTTGTCAGCCCAGAAGCTCGGGCAGGAAGCTGTGCAACTGGCGCACAAGATGCAGCTCGTTGACACTTCGATCTTCTTGAAATCTTCCGGAGACTGGTAGCGTTCCTTGTCCGTAGGCGGCGGGTCGGGATTGATTAGCCAATGCTTGACGCGGGCCAGCGCCTCGTAGAAGATCTCCATGTCCACGGCCAGATCCTTGATCGGCTTTAAGCCCGGCAACGGTTCGACGTGGATCACGCTCTGCTTCAAGAGCAGCGCTTGGGTTTCACAGGCCAGACGATTGAAGCCGTTGATCTTCATGGCGCAGGACCCGCAGATGCCGCTGCGGCAGGAACGGCGATACACCAGCGTCCCGTCCTGGTGCGCTTTGATCTCGCCCAGAGCGTCCAGGATGGTCATGCCCGGAGTCACCTCCACCGGGAAATCCTGCAAGTACGGCGCCTTGCCCGATTGTGGGTCGAAGCGGTAGACTTTAAAGGTTATTTTCATGGTTAGTATTTCCTCTCTTTGGGCTGGAAGCGGGTAATCACCACAGGCTTGTAATCCAGGCGAATCTTGCCTTCTTCGCGGTAAGCCAGAGTGTGCTTTAGCCATTTGGCGTCGTCGCGAGCGGGGTGGTCCGTGCGCCAGTGAGCGCCGCGGCATTCCTGGCGAGCTAATGCTCCTACCACGATCGTCTCCGCGAAGGAGAGCAAGTTGCCCAATTCGATGGCTTCCTGCAACTCGGTGTTGAACTCTTGGCTCTTGTCCTTGAGGCTGATGTTGCTGAACCGCTTCTTCAATTCGCCCAAGATCTGCAATTGCGCCTCCAAACCTTTGGCTTCACGAAAAATGCCCAGGTTTTTCTGCATGGTATCTTGCAGGTCGCCCCGGATGTCATAGAGATTCTCTTTGCCAGTGGCCTTGTAATACCAGTCAATCTGCGCCTGGGCTTCCTGTGCTGCTTCGGGTGGCAGGTCTTCATAAGTCAGATTACCGATGTCTCGAGCGATAGTGCGCCCCGTCTGGCGGCCGTGGAAGGTGGCGTCCAGAGTGCTGTTACATCCCAACCGGTTCGCGCCGTGAATGCTCATACAAGCGCATTCACCGGCAGCATATAATCCGCGCACTTCGGTGTTCTTCGCGTCGCAGACTACGCGGCCGGCCGCGTTCACGGGGATGCCGCCCATGGAATAGTGCGCCGTCGGCTGGATGGGCACCGGCGCTTTGGCTGGGTCTACGCCCACGAAATTTTTGGATAGATCGAAGATCTGCGGCAACACTTCGCGCAGTTTGGCCTCGCCCAGATGCGTCACGTCCAGCCAGACGAAATCACCGGGTATCCCCTTGGACTTTTGTTCCGGCGTCTGCGCGCCGCGGCCTTCGATGATCTCCGTCTGTATGGATCGCGACACCAGGTCGCGCGGCCCTAGCTCCATCAGGTTGGGAGCGTAGCGCTTCATGAAACGCTCCTCGTCCTTGTTCTTAAGATAGCCGCCTTCGCCTCTTGCGCCTTCCGTCATCAGAATGCCCGACTTGTACAGTCCCGTGGGATGAAACTGCACGAACTCCATGTCTTCCAGTGGCAGACCCGCGGTCAACGCCACGCCCAATCCATCGCCGGTATTGGCGAAGGCGTTCGTGGTAATGCGCCAGGCTCGGCCATACCCGCCGGTGCCGAACATGACCGCTTTGGCGTGGAATACGTGCAGGCCGCCGTGGCGGATGTCCCAGGCCACCACACCCCGGCAGACGTTATCTTTGATGATGAGATAGGTTACCAGGAATTCACTGTAGAAACGGACCGAGTTCTTCACGCATTGATCATATAAGCAATGCAGCACCACATGGCCGGTATAATCGGCGCTGTAGTTGGCGCGCAAGGCCGGCTTCTCGCCGAAGTTCAGGGTGTGCCCGCCAAACCGCCGCTGCGCGATCTTGCCTTCCGGGGTGCGCGAAAACGGCGTGCCCATGTGCTCCAGCTCGTACACCAGTTCGGGAGCTTCCCGGCACATGATCTCGATGGCGTCCTGGTCGCCCAGGTAGTCCGACCCCTTCACGGTGTCGAACATGTGAAATTCCCAATTGTCATCATCGAGATTGCCCAGCGCTCCGGCCATGCCGCCTTGCGCCGCGCCCGAATGAGACCGGGTAGGGAAAATCTTGGTCAAAACGGCGACGTCGGCCACCTTGTTGGCTTCGATGGCAGCCCGCAAACCGGCCATGCCCGCGCCGATGATGAGGACTTCATGCTGATGAATGGTCATAGCCCGCCTCCTCCCGGCGCCTTGAAGGCGATGATGGTCAGAGTGCCCAGCACCCCGACGATAATTCCCACCGTCCAGACCAGGCTGACCAAAACCAGGCGCAGGTTGTGGTTGTGCACGTAATCGCGAATGACCATCAGGAAACCGTAAAAACCGTGAATGATGGCCATGACCAGAAAGGTGAGATCAATGGTCTTCCACAAAGGCGTGGAGAGGCGCTGCGCCACGAGGTTAAACGTGACGTCGCCGTTGTTTGAGTAATGCAGTACCCAGAAATGAGCCAGCAGGGCGATCAACAGGAAGACTCCTGAGATCCTCTGGAAGAACCAGGCAAACGCCCCGCCGCTGCCGATACCTCGATCCATTTTATTTTCCTCTATATAATTAGAATTTTCCAAGTGACTTTAGTCATTGCGAGGAAGCCCTTGAGGGCTGACGAAGCAATCTCCTCGGGATTTGATGGGATTGCTTCACCGGCTGAAGCCGGATTCGCAATGACTGATATTATAGCACCCCGCCATGATGCAGGAAGGGAATCGCTCCGGCGATGAAAATCACTGCGCCGATGGCCATCAGCACCCAGAAGATCAAGGCGTGCTTGGCGGTGCCGTTGGCGAAGTCAATCAGACCGACGCGGATGCCGTTCAGGCTGTGGTAAATCACCGCACCCAACAGCCCGATCTCCAGGAGCTTGAACAGCGGCTGATTCAGGAATGCCATCACCTTGTTGAAATTCTCCGGCTGGTACAGGCTGCTGACCACGTAGAGGTGCATAACCAGGTACACCGACAGCGCCAGTCCCGAAACCCGGTGCAGGACGAACGCCCACTGCCCGGTTCTCCACTTGTAACGCATAGAGTCTCCTTGTATTTAGTCGTATTCGATCTCGCTTCGGCTTTCATTCCACGTCAAGCCGGAGAATTTTTAGATTGCCGTATGTCTGACCCATATAAGTTGAATAACCACAAATCACATAACCATTTTCAGAAACTTGGGCGATGCTCTTGCCTCGATCGATGCAGCCTCCATTTTCTGGCGTCATCGTCCATAAAATACTCCCGGTAGGATTCGTCTTGACGACAAGCATGGTGTAGTCTTGAAATCCCACAGCAATGTACCCCCCATCTTGAGTCTCTTCGACGTCACTCCCCGATCCCGGTTGCGTTATTCGCCAGATTTCATTTCCCTCGGGATCGGTTTTAATTAGTATGAGCTGATACTCATAACCGAGAACGGCTGAATATCCGGCAATGATAAAGCCGTTGTCGGAGGTGCGCTCGAGGCTTTGACCAGCACAGTATTCCATTTCGTTAAAAGTCCGGCACCATAAGGAATCTCCGTTCTCGTCAACCTTCATAAGTAAGAGAGGTCCGGCGGCACTACCGGTGGCCACGTATCCGCCATCGGCGGAGGCGGCGACGTCATAGAATGTCATCGGCTGATTCTGGTTGCCGAATTTTCGATTCCAGATCATGTTTCCCTGAGCATCGGTCTTGATCATCCAGGCTTCAAGCCAATCATAGGAGCCTCCCGCAACGGTACCGGCGACGATATATCCGCCTTGATTGAGGGCAACAACTCCATAACCTTCGTCCACCTGTGTCGAGTCGAATGCCTGGCTCCACTCGACAGTCCCCAATGGATCGGTTTTGACCAACCAGACGTCGGTATCCTCCGACTCACCGGGTTGGATCATGCCCGTGTAGATAAATCCGCCGTCATTCGCCCTCTTTACGCGGTAGAAGGTGCCATCATGGTCTTCGTTAAAAATATGATCCCAAGCCAAATTGCCGAGTGAGTCGGCTTTAACCAGCCATCCGCTCATGCCGTAGGGATCAATGGATCGCGCTGAACCGGCGATGATAAAACTTCCATCCGAGGCCACCTGCAAGCTATTACCCACTTCCGGTTCCGAGGGTGATCCATAAACCGATGTCCAGGTGACTTGGGGCGAATATGATCGCGTCGGCGAAGAATCTTCCGCACATGAGATAAAGAGCACGGCCAGGCACATTAAAACAACGGTGAGATCCTTTTTCATGATTCCTCCAGTAATATAAGACTTCGAACCTGGGACGCTGCTGTGTAATGATTAAAGCCAACGGAGTTTATTAAACGTATGTAATTCAGTCCATCTTCACCACCCAAAAATTCGATACCGCCCCGACCGGCGTCAAAAATCCGCTCACCGCGCAACTGCCATCGGAAGTCTCCACCACGCCGGTGCCGCGGTCGTCGCCGCCCCCGCCCATGACCATTTGCCAGATCCCCACTCCCAGAGCGTCGGTTTTCATTAAAAAGAGATTATTGAAATTCTGCGAATCCAGAACGTAACCGGTCGCCAGAAAGCCGCCGTCTGCACAGGCATCCAAGTGCTGACCGATGAGCTGCGCACCGAAAGCGTGAGGTGTGATCCACTCCTGGTTGCCCAGCGAGTCGGTCTTGATAAACTGTAGGAACGCGCTGCCGCTCGGGTAACCGATCATATTCCCATTCGTGCCCGCCAGAAGATAGCCTCCGTCGGCGGTTAGTTCCAATCCCCAGCAGGTCAGTTCAAGCCCGGATTCATACGTGCGACTCCAGAGCACTTGACCGGCGTTGTTCAATTTGAACAACCAATATGAATAGTGGATGGCTCCGTATTGCGGTAAGCCCAAACGGCCTGCTACGATGAATCCCCCCTCGACTACTCTGATGCACCTCGCCTCGTCATCATAGTTCTGGCCGTAAGCATGGGTCCAGATCGAATCGCCGTCGCTTCCAGTCAGGATCACATAAGCATCGCGGCCTCCGGCGCCTTCGCTGTCGGTCACTCCCGCGAGGACGAAACCGCCGGACGGGGTGAGTTCCACATCATACCCCACATCATATTCGTACCCCCCGAAATCACGCATCCAGCGCAAACCGCCGTAGGCGTGGACCGTCGCCAGCAGGACGTTGTTTGGTCCGCCGACGCCGCCGATGCCTCCGGTGATGACGTACCCGCCCTCTGGTA
The DNA here is from genome assembly GCA_020051775.1 of Calditrichota bacterium. GTDB lineage: Bacteria > Electryoneota > B3-LCP > B3-LCP > B3-LCP > JAGVQJ01. Next base: position 22,012 of record JAGVQJ010000195.1, read on the forward strand.
ACTGGCGTACGTCATTCCCGCCGCTCTCCCAGTTATCCAGCGGCAGGGAGGTCCATTCAGTGCCGCCCTCCGCCGTAAGTTTGGTGATCCACAACCGGTACAATGTGTTTTGCCCGGTGATCAAGAATCCGCCGTCAGCGGTATACTCCAGAGCGCAACCAAAGTGCAGGTCGGCGCCGTAAAACGTCCGGCTCCAAGCGCTGTCTGGCGGGGGAGCCAGATTGCCGCCCATAATGTGGGTTTGATCTGAGCAGGAGGCAAGGATCAAGGTGATGACTAACGCCGCAATTCCATTCACAGAACTCATCATCGCACCAGGTTGGTGGAAGAGTCAAAAATCAGACCATAATCATCCAATATTCTAAATCGCTCTAATCCCCAGCGCCGCCCAGGCGAACGCCGTCGCGCCGCAACTGAGCAGGATCAATGCGCGATAAATCGGCCGTTGGGGCAGATTCGGTGTGAAACTATTCACCAGAAAAACTGTAGGATTGCCTAAACTACCCACGACCAGTGGCCCGGTAATCCACACCGGGATCGGTTGCAAGACCGTTCCCGCCAGTATCAGCAGGATCCCCATGAAAAAGTAATCCAGGTGTGCCTGCAGGAGCTGTTTACGATCTTTAAGCCATCCGGGAAAAAGTCGCCCTGCACCCTCGAATAGAAACAGAGGGACAATCACTGCCGAAAAGGCGATTTCCAAAATACCCAACCGTGTCAGGTTATGCATTAATAGTATTCACTTTTTAGTTTTTACTTTTTAGTTCTGAGGCCGATAGTTGTATGCTCACTCCCACTGTAAACCACAGCAACAAGGCGTTCTCCGCGTCACTTTGATAACATTGAAACAGACCGCCGAACAACAGCGCCAGCAAGGCCACCCAAAAGCCCAACCGCAAGTCTCGCGCTTCGCCTTGCACGCGCCAGATTGCCAACCCTCCTTTAATAATTATGTATCCCCACAGCAGCACAAATATCGCGGCCCCGATCAAGCCTCCTTCCACCGCTGAGGCTAAAAAATCGTTGTGTGCGTGAGCCGTGGTGCTGTATAGATCATAAGGAACCTTGTGCAGCTCAAAGGCGGGCTTCCAGCCATTGGTGCCGACACCGGCGATAGGATAAGCTTGGATGATGTTCAGGGCGCTCTTCCACAAATAGAGGCGTGTGGGGTCGCCTTGTTCTTGATGAGTACGGGCTAATCCGAGACCAAAGAGCATCCGTTGGCCGGAAGCGTTGAAGATCGTCCCTGAGAGAATGATTAGCGCCAGAATCAGCGTGATGCCCGCCAGCTTCAATCGCCGCGAGCCCAACACCGCCAAAAGCGCTCCACCACCGATCAGCCCCAGCATCATGGATCGAGCCATCGAAACAACGACGCTGACCGCACCCGCCAGTGACAACAACCCGGTCTTCATTCGGCTTTTCGATCCCACCGCCAGAGACGCCGGCAACGCCAGAGCAATCATCCCGGCGAAAGTCAGGTGGAAGTTCTGCAGGCCGGTGGCATGATAATGGTCGAAAAGGATTTTCAATGGCCGCTGGCGCACCAGATCCCAACCCCAGAAATATTGTACGGCAGCGTACCAAGCTTCGATGAACAACAGCACGGTAACGTACCGATAGGCTTGCCCCAGACGCCGAATGTCGGCGCCCACTATCAGACCAGGGATAATGGCCAACAGGGTGGATCGTCGCTCGAGCCAGACGCCCCAGAGAGCCGGAAACGGAGCCAAAGCGCTCGCTAAAAAACTCCACAGCAGGTAAAGGCCTGCCAGCGCCAGCAGGGTTCTGGTCTTATGCAGGGGGAGTGAAGCTCGAAAAGTCAGGCCACCGGCAATGATTACAACCAGCAGGATGTTGGCTGCGGCGATGGAGATTAAGGTTGCCAAAGGGAAAAGAATACATGACCAAATCCAGACCTGGTGCGAGACCGCAGCCCAGCGGCCGGCAAATTGTGTCTTGGCCGGCGCTTGATTTTCCATGATCTTGTTTCCCGGCGTTGATTTCTACGAGCGCTTGTATTCCGCCACGCCGATCTCATAGTAGTTCTGCCCATGGCAGTCTTGAGCCACGATGCAGGGGAAATCCACTACCTCCAGGCGGCGAATGGCTTCCGCGCCCAAATCTTCGTAAGCCACAATCTCGGCTTTCTTGATGGACTTGGAGATCAGCGCAGCGGCGCCTCCGGTGGCGGCAAAGTACACCGCCTTGTGCTTCTTCATCGCCTCAACGACTTCCGGACCGCGCACTCCCTTGCCGATCATACCTTTCAAACCGTGCTCAATCAGAGTAGGACTGTAGGCGTCCATGCGGTAGGAGGTTGTGGGACCCGCCGATCCAATGGCTTGTCCCGGTTTGGCCGGCGAAGGCCCCATGAAATAGATGGTCTGACCTTTGATTTCCAAGGGGAGCGGTTGGCCCTGAGCAATCAGGTCTACGAGCCGTTTGTGGGCGGCGTCGCGAGCCGAGTAGATCACGCCGGTGATGGTTACTTTATCGCCGGCCTTCAGCTCTTTCACAATCGCTTCGGTCAAAGGTGTGGTGATGCGTCTGATGTCGGTGCTCATTTCGATTCCTTATCAAAGGTTTCTTTTAGTCGTCTCCATCCCTCCTGCAGGCTTTCGGAGATCACTTTCGTCTCGCCGATGACCGGCATGAAGTTGGTGTCTCCATTCCAGCGGGGTACGATATGCAAGTGCAGATGATCCACGATGCCGGCTCCGGCGACGCGTCCCAGGTTTACGCCAATATTATATCCATGCGGCGCCATGGTCAAGCGTAAAGCCTCGACGCAGCGTTTGGCCAATTCGGCTCCTTCGATCATCTCCTGTGGCATCAACTTCTCCACGTCGGCGAGGTGGCGGTAAGGCGCGATCATCAGGTGACCGTTATTGTAAGGATACAGGTTCATCATCACGAAGCAATACTCGCCGCGCAGCAAAACCAGCTCTTCCTCGTCATGGTTCGATTCGCGCTTGTCGCAGAAGATGCAGCAGCCTTCCTCGGTCGTCGCGGCGTTCTGGATGTACTTCATCCTCCAGGGGGCCCATAGTTTATCGTCTTTCGGCATGTGCGTTACGTTCCGTTGGTGTTATTTCAAGGTCGAATTTTTCGGAAAAAAAACGTACTGCGGTCGAGTGTAACGCCCGGCGACCGGCCAGAAGTATTGTTCATCCGCGAAGATGGGTCGTTCGCGCTCGTAATAGGTTTCAAGATATGCCAGCAGGAAATCCGCGCCGCGGTTATGACGGCTGGCCGCCGGATCATCATCCAGGAGGATGGCGCTATAGCGGCCCTCGCGTAAAGTTTCTTCAATCTGAGCGGTCAAAGCTATTCCGACCGGATCATTCTTGTCGCGGATGACATCTTGTATGGACATCAAGTGAGCTTGGCTGTGCTTGCCCGCCAGCGTCGGCAACCAGGCATGGTAGGGCACCCACACCTCCCCTTTCAATTCTTTCATGGTCGCGATGAACTGCTCACCGGCCAGCTTGTCACCGGCGGTGGGAATGCGCTTGAAAGGATTATAGCCCAACAGGATCAACTGCCCGGCGGCCAGTGCCAGGAAAGTATATGTTAGCGCTTGCTTATGCCCCAGAGACGGTTTCAACTGTGCTAAAAGCCGGTGTAAACTTAGACCTAAAAGAATGGCCAGCAGCGCATGCATGGGCATGAGAACATTCTCGAAATTGCCGGAATGAAGTCGGGAATACCATACGCCACCAATGAAACCCACCGCCATCGTAAAGTAAAACCAGAAATCCCCTTTAGCGGATTTGAATCTATCGAACAAGTAATACAGTGCCGCGAGGCCGGCCAAGCCCAACGGCTTCATGAAATCGAATATCCAGAATGAAATAAAACGGCTGGGGACTATCGGTTGCCGAGCCTGCAAGTCGAAAATATAATAAACGTACCAGCCTTGATGCCATATATTCAACACCAGCGTGGTTAGGCCGATTCCTGCAATCAGAGTGAGTATAAAGGAGAGGAATTCCGCTCTGCGATGAAGAAAAATATAGAGAAGCGAAGGAATTACGATGGCCAGGGTCAACTGCTTGGTCAGAAAGCTTAGGGTGAAAATGGCTGCCGCCCAAAAGACGGCTCTACGGGAAGTTCCAAACCGCAAGACGAACATCCCCAACAGTAGCCAGAAGAGAAAAAGCGAATCCACCCGAGCCAGGTCGAACCAGGACCCGCTGGCTCGGAATGATGCAGCGAAAAATCCTGTTGCCGTCAATCCCCAGAAACGGTCGCCGGTTTCCCGCTTGACCCAGGCATACACCAGAAAGAACACTCCGACCGAAGCCAGAAAAGAGACCAATCTTAACGGCCAGAACCCTAATCCTGTCAATCCGGCTACTGCCGCCGAAAGATAAAAGTAAAGCGGAGTGTATAGATACGGGATGAAATCCAGCGACGGGCTGACGTAAAGCTTTTGTCCGCTTAAGATTCTGCCGACATGATCCACCGCCCCGCCTTCCAGCCACTCCAGTTCGTATGGGTACGCTATCCGCGAGAGGGCGATAAATGCGTATGCCAGGAGATAGCCGAGGGAAAGGCTCAGCAATAGCGCTCTTAGAGCCCTATTCATGGTCACGGCAAGTTGATTCTAGTAACTGCGAGAAGGGTCATAAAGACCCTTCTTCCCTTCTGGCTTCGTAAGCGGATACCAGTTTATCCTGCACCTCGTGCGGCACCGGCTCATAGTGACTGAACTTCATGCGGAATAGCCCCCGGCCTGAGGTCATGGAGCGCAAATTGATGGAATAGGTAGCCAATTCCGCCAGCGGCACCTTGGCTTTGATGATCTGGAATTTGCCCTCGTGATCCATGCCCTGAATTTTACCGCGGCGCGAGCTGATGTCGCCCATGACGTCGCCCATATACTCTTCCGGCACTGTCACCTCGATGTCGTATATCGGCTCCAGAATCACCGGGTTGCATTCTTTGAAGATCCTCTTGAAGCCCATAGAGGCGGCAATCTTGAAGGCCATTTCCGAAGAGTCCACATCGTGGTAGGAGCCATCATAGATGGTGGCTCGAATGTCCACCACGCGATTACCGGAAATCACCCCCTCTTCCATGGCGGCGCGGATACCCTTTTCCACCGCCGGAATGAATCGGCCTGGAACGACGCCGCCCACGATGGCATCTACAAATTCCAGAACGTCCTGAGACCCGCGAGGTTGCGGTTCCAGCCGCAGCCAGACGTCGCCGTATTGCCCGCGGCCACCGGACTGCTTCTTGTGTTTGCCCTGGCCTTCATGAGCTTTGCGGATGGTTTCGCGATAGGGGATACCCGGGGTTTCCGTTTCGACCTCCACGCCGTACTTGTCCTTCAACCGTTTCAGGATGATATTGATCTGTAGTTCGCCCTGTCCCGCCACGATGGTCTGCTTCAACTCAGGATCGAAGGAGGCCATGAAACTGGGATCTTCCTCGTGTAAGGAATGCAATCCGGAGGAGAGTTTTTCCTCGTCGCCTTTGGCTTTGGGTGTCACCGCAATGCGATGCACCGGATCGGGCACCTCAACCCCTAGAAGGATGATGGTGTCGCGAGCATCGCTTAGGGTGTCGCTCGAGTGAGTGTTCTTCAGCTTGACCACTGCGCCGATGTCGCCCACGCCCACGTGATCCACATTCTTGCGAGTTTTACCGTTCATGTTGTAGAGCTGGCCCATCTTTTCACTGGTCTTCTGGGTGGCATTGAAGACTTCGCTGCCGGCTTTGATCTCGCCGGAAAAAACCCGGAAGAAGCTCAGCTCGCCCAGATGTTGTTCGCTGACCGTTTTGAAGACGAAAGCCGTCAGGGCGCTGTCCTTGGCTGAACGAGAAATTTCTTGAGTTGTGCCAGGGCGCATCCCCTTTACCGCTGGCCGGTCCGCCGGATCCGGAAAGGCCTCCGTGATGAAGTTTAATAACAGGTCCACGCCGGCGGGCCAGTACGCGGATCCACACAACACGGGGAATAGATTACCGGCCGCGAATTCTTTTCGCAGCCCTTGCACCAACTGTTCTTTGCTCAATTCGTTGGTGGCATAGTAAACTTCCAGGAGTTCTTCGTTTGACTCGGCCACCGCTTCCATCAGGGAACGGCGTAGTTCTGCGAACTTGTCCTTGGCCTCAGCCGGAATCTCACCTTCCTGCGCCTTGGGTGCTCCGGTTTTATAAGTGTATACCTTACCCGACAGCAGATCCGCAATTTTGCCGAAGTTGGCGCCCTCGCCCAGAGGAAACTGTAAAGGGACAACACCTGTGCCGAACAAATCCCGTAAGGATTGCAACGTCCGATCGAAAGAGACATGATCCTTGTCCAGCCGATTGAGGAAGATAGCACGGGGTACGTGCTGTTCCTGGGCATACTTCCAAACCAATTCCGTGCCAACTTCCGGGCCGGTAAAACCATCCACGACCACTACGGCTCCATCCACTACCCGTAGTGCGGCCCGCACTTCGGCGCCAAAATCGCTGAATCCGGGAGTGTCTATGATATTGATTTTTGTGGACCCCCAGTTTGAGAAAAGAGGGGTAGCGGAAATGGATGTCTGGCGTTCGATTTCGTCCTTTTGGTAGTCGGAGGTGGTGTTCCCTTCTTCAACGCGGCCCAGGCGATCAATGGCGCCGGTCGAGTAAAGCATGGCTTCTGACAGCGCAGTTTTGCCGGCTCCGGAATGCCCGATCAGGGCAATATTGCGGATGCTGTGGTTTGACAAGGCGGTTCTCCTTCGGTTTAAAGGTGTAAACAAGAAGATACTCAAATTAAACCGCCAAGTCAAGGCGAAAATGGGTGATCTGAATTTGAAGGAACCAGTTGATACTTAACATTGACCCTGGCTATTTGCTTTCAAAAATATGAGCCCGGTTTCTGAAATCTAACTCGTTTTATGATTGAATAACTTATACAATATAAAAAGCGTTCTGCGAAAAAAAAGGCTTGACAAATCGAGATTTATATGTTATATTGTAGTGTCATGCTGGCCTATCTGGTTGTTGGACGGTTGACTGGTAATTATGGATGATTCTCACACCAATGATGCTGCGTTGTTATCCTGCCTGACTTTGTTCTGCTATTATACCCTGATTGCGAGCTTATCCAAACCCTCTTCTGTAAAGGCCTTGGCTGCCGGCCATCTGAGCGTTTAAGCACGGTGATTCCGGATAATTGATTTCCCGGAGCTGACTGAGGCTTCCGTTGCGGGATTGGAGTCTGCTGAGTGGCACTTGTTGCAGAACCTTGCTTTTAGACCAATTCCCATAAAAGACGAGCTTACCCGGTTGGTAAACTATCCCGCCGAATGGGATCATTATCCCTTTTATGGCGTATATATCATGATTTTGTCCAAACTTCCTGCCCTAGCCAGGTGGTCGGTTTATTTTTAGAGTCAATAGGGGGAACTCATGGAGACCAGCATGAATACCGTTGAATGGGCAAGAGTCTGTGAGCCTGAGAAGCTCGGATTCCGGCTGGCCGGTTTCCAACTCTGGCCTCTTGATAAAGCGCTAACGACACTGGCCGAAATCGGCTATCGGTCGGTGGAATTATGCCTCGAGCACCCTGACCTGAACCCGGAAATTCTCAATCCTGAGGCTCTCGCTCGCCTCAAGTCATTACTGGGTCGCCTCGGATTGCGCGTTAGTTCGATCAGTTGTCACGGCAAAAAAGATAGCATAGCCTTGACTCTGAAGAAACAGTTACTGGGCCTGAACATAGCCAGGGAGCTTGGCACCCGCTACCTCGTAGTGGGGACGACACTCTCGCAAAACGATCCGCAGGGCGCTGACACTCTGAGGGCTCTTGAAGTGTTGGTTCGCGCCGCAGAGGAGTGTGACCTGATGGTCGCCGTAGAGCCTGAACCCGAAACCGTCATACACGGGATGTATGATTTTTCCATGCTTGCCAGCAATCTGTCCGGCAGCTCGCTGGGATTAAATCTGGATTTGGGACATGCCTATTTGACGGAATCCAGCCCCATTGAGGTAATTGACGAATACGCCTCCTTCATCGTCCACCTCCATCTCGAAGACATGATCCGTCCTGCACATAACCACCTGTTGCCGGGCGACGGCTACATGGATCTTCAGGGTGCAATCATGCGCTTGCGGGAAAACGGATACAGCGGCGACTTGACGGTGGATCTCTTCGATATCCTCGACGCGCCCGAAGTCTGGGCCAAGAAGGCCCTGGAACGTTGCCAGGCTATATTTAAATAAGCAGACGTACTACAGCGAACGCCCCTACCCATTCAGGGTGGAGGCGTTCGCATACCTGAAACCCCACTTCCCTCTTGACAAATCCCCTATCCTTGCGTATTATAATTCACCGGATCACCCACTGAGAATTTATCAGCAAATACCTCAACCATTATGCCTACTTTATACTTGATTGACGCCTCGGCGCTGGCCTATCGTTCCCATTTTGCTCTCAGCCGCACGGCTTTGACCAGCGCGGCCGGTGAACCCACCGGAGCTATCTTCGGCGCGGCGGTGTTCCTGAACTCCCTCCTGAACCGCGAAGATTTGACCCATATCGCCGCCATATTTGATTCGCGAGGTCCCACCTTCCGCCATGAGCTTTACCATGACTACAAGGCCACTCGCCAGAAGATGCCGGACGAGCTCTCGGGACAATTGGAAGGGATGAAAGAGATGATCCGGGCTATGGGCTTGGAGACCTTGGAGATGCCCGGCTTCGAGGCGGATGACATCATAGGTACGCTGGCCGTCAAAGCCGCTGCATTGCAATGGGACGTCTTCATTGTGAGCGGGGATAAGGATTTCGGTCAGATTGTCGGGCCGAAGGTGAAATTGATGGTGCCACACTCCGGCGGACAAATGGAGATCATTGACGAAAAAGGGGTTCTGGGAAAGTGGGGTGTCCCTCCTGACAAGATCGTGGATTACATGGGCTTGAAAGGGGATACTTCCGACCATGTGCCCGGCGTGCCCAAAGTGGGCGATAAAACCGCCGCCGAATTGATCAACACCTTTGGTTCCTTAGACGAAGTGCTTGCGCAGGCTCCCAACATCACTAAACCCGCTCTGCGCCAGAACTTGATAGACTTCGCCGATCAAGCGCGCCTGTCCCGACAACTGGTCACTTTGCACACCGAAGTCCCCTTGAGCCTGGGATTGGATCACCTTGCCCGGCGGCCTGCGGATATTCCACGATTGATGGAAATTTACCGGCGCTACAGCTTCCATAACTTGTTGGAGAAGTTGGAAGTTGCCCATCGCGAAGAAGTTGTCGGCTACCATGCCGTTACCACACCTGAAGACTTGGAAGCCCTGATCCCTCAACTAAAGCGGGGTAAACCGCTTTCGGTTGACCTCGAAACCACGGCGATTGATCCAATGCAAGCGCAGGTGGTAGGTTTCTCTTTTTCCATCAAGGAAGGCGAGGCTTATTATGTACCGGCGGAGGGAGGTTTCTTTCCCGCAAGTGATACTGTCATCACCAGACTCGGCGAACCCGTCCCCCCGGAAACCTGCTGGGTGCTGCAGAAACTACGCCCTCTCTGGGAAGACGCCACACTCCCCAAAACCGGTCAGAATCTGAAATACGACGGCCTCGTCTTGCGTTGCTATGGCATCGAACTTAAAGGGGTGAAATTTGACTCCATGGTAGCCGCCTATGTGCTCGATCCCACGCGCCGGGTGTATAATATGGATTCCCTCGCACTGGAGTACTTGAATTTCAAGAAAATCCCCACCTCCAGTTTGATCGGTTTGGGCCGCAACCAGATCAGCATGCGTGAAGTCTCCCTGGATAAAATCAGCCAGTACGCCTGTGAAGACGCTGATGTGGCGTTGCGGCTGGAACGCTTTCTGGGAAAACGCATCAAGGAGGGATCCTTGAACGACCTCTTCCATCAGCTCGAAATCCCGCTCATCCTCGTCCTGATGGAAATGGAGTTCAATGGCATGGCCTTGGACGTGGAGTTGTTAAAATCCCTCTCCCAAGATATGAGTTGGAGGTTGAACGATCTCACTGTGGAGATCTACCGCTTGGCCGGTACCGAGTTCAATATCAATTCCACTCAGCAATTAGCCCACATTTTGTTCGAGAAGCTGCAACTGAAACCAATCAAGAAGACGAAGACAGGATATTCCACCGACGTCGAAGTGCTGGAAAAGCTGGCGATTGATGATCCTTTACCGCGCGCGCTGCTCGAATACCGCCAGATCCAAAAGTTGAAATCCACCTATGTGGACGCGCTGCCGAATATGATCAACCCGGTGACCGGCCGCGTGCACACCTCTTTTAATCAGACGGTCGCTTCAACCGGGCGGCTTTCCAGCAGCGACCCCAACTTGCAGAACATCCCCATCCGCACCGAAACCGGCGGGCAGATTCGCCGCGCTTTTGTCCCCGGTAATAAAAAATCCCAGGTTCTGCTCTCGGCGGACTATTCACAGATCGAACTGCGCCTGGTAGCGCACATCGCCAACGACGAAGGCTTGATGGAAGCCTTCCGCACTGGTCATGATGTCCACACTTCCACCGCCGCCAAGATTCTGCACGTTTCCGAAGCGGAAGTGACTCCTGAAATGCGCCGTTCAGCCAAGGAGATCAATTTCGGCATCATGTACGGCATGGGCGATTACGGGCTGTCCGAACGTCTGGGCATTCCCGTCAACGTGGCCGCAGAATTCCGCAAGGAATATTTCAAGACTTATCCCGGTGTGCGCGCTTACATGGATAATACCATCGCCGCAGCTCGCAAAACCAAGCGCGTCACCACTCTGCTGGGTCGGCACCGTTTGCTGCCCGACATGGACTCCAAGAACCGCAACGTGCGCGAATTCGCCGAACGCACCGCCATCAACACCCCCATCCAGGGATCTGCCGCCGACATGATCAAACTGGCCATGATCCGCATACACGACCGGTTGAAGAAAATGGCTACTCCTATGTTCCCCCAGCCCGCGCGAATGCTCCTTCAAGTCCACGACGAGCTGGTCTTCGAGGTGGAAAAGTCCGCTCTGGAGGAGGTCAAGCAGGCGGTCAAGGAGGAGATGGAGGGCGCGATGAAATTGAATGTCCCCGTGGTCGTCGAACTGGGGGTGGGGGAGAACTGGCTGGAAGCGCATTGAGGGACAATGTCCCTTTCTACGCCAACTGCTTCGCGAGTTGGCGCTGGGACGGTAGGCAATGCCTATAGTCGGGGTCGTCCTCGACCCCGATATGGTCATTGCGAGCGAAGCGAAGCAATCTCATAAGTTTCAGATAAACAGGAGATTGTTTCGGGACTTCGTCCCCTGCAATGACGGTCTGGGTGACTTTTAGGACTGCCTCGGTTCTTTTCGTAATCACTTACCCCCTCCACATTTCCCCTCCATCCTCCGTAATACATAGCAATTATCTTGAATTGGGTCGTGATTCGGATCTTTTATACTTTACTGAAATATTATAATGGAGATAAACCATGGAATCCAGCACAATGGAACAAGAAATGAGGAAGAAAGCCAAGCCCCTGAAAGAACATCAATGGCTTGACCAACTCCTCGGTGAATGGGCGGTCGAAGGTGAAATGACGATGGGGCCAGACCAACCCCTTCAGAAGTGGAAAGGCGTCGAGAGCGTGCGGTCGCTCGGCGGCCTCTGGATCATAGCCGAAGGACAAAACGAGATGCCAGACGGCATGACCGGATCAATGATCACGCAGCTTGGGTATGACCCGCAGAAAAAGCAGTTTGTCGGCACCTTCACCGCTTCCGTGATGACCAACCTCTGGCTGTACAGCGGGACGCTCGATGCTTCGCGAAAAATTCTGACGCTGGAGACCGAAGGCCCCAATATGGTTTCCGAAGGTAAATTGGCGAGGTACAAAGACATCATCGAGATCAAGAACGAAGACCACCGACTGTTGACCTCCCAGATGCTGGGCGAAGACGGGAAATGGCGCCAATTCATGACCGCCCATTATCGCCGCAAGAAATAGGCTGCGAAGCCAATTCCCTGGGAAGCCCGGTTTGACAAACTGCCAGCCGGGCTTTCCACTACTTTTTACTCTCTCGCCCGATTTACCATTCCCAACACAATTCAAGTCAAAGCACCAATTCGATCAGGACTGAAGCCTTGCGGATTCAGGTTCAATCCGTTGTCGCCGTCCTGTCATCCTTTGATCGGCCTGGTAGTAACTGCAAAATAGCAGGAAGTCGCCGATTTGGGCTTCATTATGCGATATATTGAAAATATGTTTCATCGTGAACATTATATTTATTGGTATGATATTTGTAATATTTCTAACCGATATTCGCTCTTGGCGTCACCCGCGCAGGATAACCCGGGAAGACAAATTCTCCACCATAGGCCGCGAGTTTTCAATGATGCGTGAGAAACTGCCTCAATCGGGAAAATTACATGATATTCGGCCCGGCGGTAGTAAAACCCCATAGAGTAGTTTTAAATTGAAACCAATACCTTCGCCGGATTTTGATAAATGTCTCATTACAATAACGAAAACGGTTGTGATAGCCTAACGGCAAAATCGGACTTGATGGAGGTTGAAATGCAACGCGTAATGATCGGCTTGATGATCTTGGCAAGTATAATGCTTCTGAGCGGCAGGTTAAATGCGCAGGATTCACCCTGGAGCGCCACACCTAATTGGATTAGCAGCTATCCTGCGTTCACCATGAGTGTGGCCCTTGAGGATGTTGATAATGACAATAAATTGGAGCTGATTACCGGTAATTACCGCTATCCTTACGACTTTCCTCCAGGTCATCCGGAAGCGTTTGGCGAGACGATGGGTGAAGCCCAGGTCGGCACTCGTGTGTATGCCTACGACTGGACGGGCAGCACTTTCAACGACATGCCGGCGCCCTTTACCTATATGGATCGTTGCATTGACGATATCGCCCTGGCGGATTATGATAAAGACGGGGATCTGGATCTGGCCATCGCCGCAGTGGTGGGAAAGGGAAAAGATGGAGGCGTTTGGGTTCTTAAAAACCGCTACGATACGACTAATCCACCTGCATTTAAGAACCTCTTTGTGGACGACGATGATCCCAGCCATAGATGGTACTGCGGTGAATCTTATGATGCCCACTGTGTCCGCTGGGTGGATGTAGATTGCGATGGCGATCTGGATCTGGCCGTATTGGAGATCCCGGGTACGATCCATTTTTATCTGAATTCGGGAGACGGGGAGATCGTTTACGGATTTGAATTCAAACCACATGACGGACTGCATCCCTTGTGGCACTTTACCACGCTGGAATTCGGGGATATGGATCGGGACGGCGATCCTGATCTTTTTGTCAATATCAGAAATAGCCCCCGAGTCTATAAAAACACTTTCTCGGAATACGGCCCTTCCAATCATATTTTCGATGCCTCCGTGTGCTGGACGTATGACGAATGCCCAACCGGCCCGCGACACAATGAGGATATGTTCTGTGCTTCTTTTGGCTTCTTCAATGGGCAAACCAACAACTTGGCCTTAGCCGTAGGATCATTCGATTTCCGCAATTTCGTGAATCAAGGTCCCATCAGTGAATACAATACGTGGGGTAATGACGTTTACACCTTAAATGACGCTAAAACCTCTCTCCAGCACAGCTGGCAAAGCGAAGTGCATGAACAAGACGGTCCCAGGCCGCAACCCGTGACCGATATCCAATGGGCGCACCTGGATAACGACCTATCCAGTATGGATTTAGTGGCATGTTCCTACGCCTTGAAGAAAAGCGATGGCTCTTGGGATCGCGGACTGGAACAAATCCATTTGAACCCGACCCCGAATGATTTCAACAATACGATCTGGACCACGGTGCCGGATCGTTCCACCAGTTTGGCATTGGGGGACATTGATCAACCCAATGCCAATAACTCGTCCGAGATCTGCCATTGTTGGTCCAACGGCGCGCCGATCGGATGGACGTATCTCTCGCGATTCCCAGCCTTTAAAATCCACACGGTGCGCTGGGCAACTTCGCAGGAAGCAACTTCCTGGACGCTGATCCCCTCCGATTCCTGGTGTGCCAATCCCAAAGAGGGGTGGATATCCGTTAGTCGTTCTTATCTTGATAGTTTGGCCGTGCCCCCGTCTGATTTCTGGCTGAAAGTCAGTTACGCATACAGCTTGGAGTATGATTTGGCAGTCGGCAACGACGGCAAAAATACCGTGTACTTTTACCACAGCCAGCAGGGGCTGGAATATGCTACGATCAATACTCACAAAGCCCAGGAAGTCAACCCGTCCCCTCCCTACGTTTACCAGCAAGATCATTATCTGGGGAATCCAGTGCCGGATACTCTCAACTTAATGGCTCCGGATGGCATTGGAGCCACCTCCGATCTTGATCAGTATGCAACTTTCCCAACTGCTCCAGTGGACGAGTTTCTAAAATTCCACCCCTATATAAAACGTTATGGATTTGTCTCGCAATGGTCTAGTCTCGAGTTGCTCCAGGGGCACTATTTCTGGAATCATTTTGACACACGATTGGATACTGTAAGACTCAATGGCTGCAACAGCCATTTTGCCGCTTGGGAAACCCCCCTCTGGTCAAAAGGCGATTGGACCTTCAATCCACCTGACGGCGATACTCACAACCGTACCAGCGACGAGCGTTGGCACTCCATATTCGTCAAAAATCTGGTGAATCGTTACCGGCCCAATGGCTTGTACGATCAGATGGCGGTGGGAGGCAATGGCGATGCTTGGGGCAATTGGGGTGTTGGGGAGTTTCAGTTTGAAAGCGAACCCAATCTGGAAGGCCATGGTTATGGCATAGACCGTGAACAAGTTAATGCTTTGGCAGAAAAGTTATACCGCCAATACCAAATGGTTAAAACCATCGCTGACCACAGCTATGGGGATCCCTGTTCGCTGGAAGTTATTGCGCCCAACTTTAGTGTGCTATGCACCGATACCAGCAAACTCAGCGTGCTCTTCATGCCTTATTTCAATGATCTGAACAATGCTGAAATTTTCGGAAATCCTAATCTCACTCATGTGCTCTGGAATTATGTAGACTACCTCTCACAGCAGATGTACTGCATGAAAACAGAATATGGCCTGAGTCCCCTCGGGCTTCAAGATCCGTACCTGCCACGTACCAGCAACGGATTATCCAGCGATCCCCGGCGAATTGGAGTTGAGGACCAAATCTGGGGATGGTACACACCGGGATTGGATGAATATATGGGCTTCCCGAATGACCCCGAATGGCAGCCGGTGATGGCTCAAGGTCCCGAACACCCTTTCTTCGCCATCGAATGGGCTTATATAGATGAGTTCCCTGAGAGCCTGGCCACATTCGAGAATATCGAAATAGATTTGGCGATGGCCCAACTGGCGGAAAATTTTAGTATTGATGCGTTCCCCTTGGAGCCACGCATGCATCAACTCATGCGTTATAACTGCGTATGGCAGACAACCGCCAATCCTTACGATAACATGTACGGTATCTGCGCTCAGTTACTGAACGATTCGTTGGGTCGGACGTTATTCACTAAATATGAAGTCCTAAATCCATTTGGCACTGCCGAACCGGATGTTTACCATTACCTCTTTTCCAAGGAGGGAACCAACGAGTACGTTCACTTTCTCCGGACGACTTGGGATTACGGAATTGATCTGCAGAATCTTTATGTAAAATCGCCTCCAGGTTGGGATTTAAACCTTGCTAACGGCAATGCCCTGGCTGGAGCGCGTGTGGATTGTTATACTCCCTCGGGATCCCAATTTCAAAGGGTCGTGAGTCGCGTAGGTTCTAATCCCCCCTTCATTCATTTTGCACCCGGTGAAATTGGGCCGGATATTATGATCATCCACGAAAATAATCCGGCTGTCCAGTCTGGCTTCAGTCAAGGGATTCAACTTAGAAAAGGTTGGAATCTCGTCTCCTGGAATGTGATCCCCCCCGACTCGACTCCGACTACGCCGCTGGTCATGTCGGACATTCTTGACCCGGATGATCCCGTGAATAACTGGTTCTTCGAACCTTCCCTATATGGTCAGCTGTTCAAGCACGACGATGCCCAGCAGTTTTATCCCATTTACGCTGCTACCGCCAACTGGCCCTGGAACTTGAACCACGCCTATTATTTAGGCACGAATTCCAATCACTTTTGGCAATTCCAAAATTGCCCCTTAAACAGCCAGAGCCCGTTCCAGTTCACCACCAGCGCGGCTTGGGATTCGACCTTTGACGATTCCCTGGCCGGATACTGGTTCTTCATGGGGTACGGCGTCAACGGCTTCACCAGGCTTGCCAGCATTCCTTATGATACCCTGACCATGACCGGTGATCCCAACTTGTATGACTATCTGGGGCCTTTCCACTGGTTGATTTGGCAGAATGATTCTCTTTCCGCTTACCCCCTGGGAGATCTTAAAATCGTGAAAGACGATCAAGGTAGATTTTACCTCCCGCAGTTGAATCATTTCGATAACATCGGTATGCTGGAGCCGGGGGAAGGATATTTCCTGGGATTTTCCTCAAACAGTACTCAAACCTACAACTTCCAGGGTTGGAGTGGATATCCCAATTGGCAAAGCCCGCAGCCCGGCCCTGACAATGCCAATCAACCGGGAATCGGTTCTCCCACGCATTTCCAGTTTACCGCCTACACTCACTGGAGTTACCCGGTGATCGTTGACTCAGTGGATCTGAGTCGAGTCCCGCTCGAGATCGGAGATGAAATCGGCGTGTTCGACGGCAATCTATGCGTGGGTGCGGCGGTCTATGAAGGACGACTCCCCATACCCATTACCACTTGGGAAAATGATATCGCCACCCCTGACGTTATAGATGGCTACCAAAAAGGGCACTCCCTGAACCTGGCTTGGTTTGACGTCTCCCGGAATGCCGAATTTGTCTTTGCTGCAACTCCTCAAAGCGGGTTGGATGACCCTTCGGCTCCCCGCAGCTCCGGTTTTGGCCGAGGCTTCTACGCACTTCGCAGTTTAACGGATGATAACGCTGCGCTCGTTCCGCTGCCGGAATCTTTTAGGCTCTGCCAGAATTACCCGAATCCGTTCAATTCGCAAACCATTATCCCCTTGGAACTGCCGCAGAGATCCAATGTGAAGGTTGAGTTGTTCAATGTGCAGGGTCAATCTGTCGGAGTGGTGTTCGAGGGAGTTCAATCCGCCGGTTGGCCGAAAATCCGTTGCGATGCTGCTAATCTATCCTCCGGCGTCTATTTCTATCGCGTGACTGCGGAAGGACTTGAGCGCCCGAGCCGTTTCAGTGAAGTGCGTAAACTGCTGCTGTTAAAATAAAAATAACAGCGGATCTTTTCCACCGATCCTGCATCTAATAAAGTGAAAGAAAAGCTATTTCACCCGGGAATCACTCATGCCCTTGTACGAATACCATTGCTCTGATTGTGAAAAGGACTTCGAGGAATTTCGCTCACTGGAAAACCGCGACGCTCCTGCCAAATGTCCCGCATGTGGCGGAGAAAAACCGCAGCGCAAACTCTCGTTGTTCTCTTCCAGTTGGGGTAGCCATTTCGGTGCAGTCGGCGGCGGATCCTCCTGCGGATCCGGCGGCTTCACGTGAGGCTAAACCTCTACAGGCCCCGAGCCGGCGGCTCATTTTGGCCCGGAATTTCGTTCCCCCAGAGTCCATGACGCTGGGGGAACGTGTTTTATAGGGCACAAAAGGAGCAACTCCCTTGAGAAGGGGGGGTAGGTTCAAAAATGGGCGTTTTTACTTGACTCATCTCCCTTTTTTCATTATCCTATAGCTACGAAAATTTCAAACCTGCGAAAGGGGGAACAGGATGAGAACGCGTGTGTGGGGCTTTCGCCTCGTCCTGCTGATGACGATTATCATAACGATCCTGGCGACCGGTTTACCCGCCTGGGGGACGCAACTATCGGGTGGCCGCGGCTTGACCATGGTCCAGTTTCCCACTTTGCTTGACCCTGGCTGCCTGGGGATAACTCTGCACTCTCGAGCCTTCGTTAAGTCCATTCCCGCCGGTATAGGCTTGAGTGGCCAGGCTGTCCCTGGAGGCACCGTTTCCGACGGCACGGGAGCGGTCTCCTTCAATTTCGGCTTCTCCCGGCATGTGGAATTCGGCTTCACCCAGGTGTTATATCAGGATCTGAACGTTTCCGCTCAGCGGAACAAATACATAGCCTTGGAGCAGATCCCGGACGATAGTTACCTGCGGGTAAAGATGGGCAACTATCCGCTGACCATCGGCAACGCCTACTTCAAAGTCGGCCTGCTGAATCAATTGCGCTACCGCACCGGCTTGATCCACAATGTCTACCTGGAGCCTTACTCCGGTGACGGCATTGGCTGGGAAGTGGATTTCCTGGCCTCCTGGTTCGCCAACCCGCTTTATGAGAATAACGCCCTGGCGATGCACCTGAACCTGGGCTACCTGAACCACAACGACGCCGGTCACGATACCAGCGTGTTCCGCGCTGCCCAGGAATTCGTCTACGGCCTGGCCGCGGTGATGCCCACGCGCCATTTCGATTTCTCACTGGAAACGCACGGCAGCTTCTTCCTGCGCGAACCCAGAATCAACTCCTTCTCCCAAATGGACTATCAGTGGGTCACACCTGCGGTGCGCTATAAAATGTTCTACGGCATGAGCGCGCTGGTCGGTGTGGACGTCCTGCTGTGGAAGGGTGAAGACAAGAACACCCGCGCGCTTCTGGACGCCATGTCGCAGCCGGAATACCCCACCTTCCCGGGTTGGCGTATTAACGGATCCATCAGCATCAGCCCCTCCACGACCTTCTACCGCGAACCGACTTTCAGCAACGTCACCGACCCGCTCTCCACGCGTAAACTGCTGCGCGAGCGCAAATCCCTCTTCGAGTGGGTGGTGGACGACCAACAAGGGGTCGAATACATTGACGTGGAACTGGAAAAGATCAAAGCCGAACGTAAAAAAGCCGAGCAGGAGCTGGAAAACCTGAAACAACAAATGGGCAACAGGTAACCCCAACTGGAAAAAACAAACCGATAAAAATCACTGGAAAACACAGCAAAACAGCCAAACATAACGCTCCTGTAAGGCGAAGGCGGGCATCATAAGCCCGCCTTTATATTTTAAAAAAGGTAGGCCACCGGGAAGAATCCCCCAGCGGCCCGGTTGTGAGGTCACAAAATATGACTGCGCGTATAATATACGGCAACCGAAACCCCAAAATCATGCGCAATTTTTTGCGTAGCGATATTATCGCACCAACACCGTCTTCTTCACCGCGACTTCCCCTCCCGCCTGCAAACGGACGAAATAAACTCCGGCGGCCAGTCCTTCGGTTTGCCAATGTGCTGAATACCTCCCTGCTTCCTTATAGCCCTCTTCGATCAGAGCGACTCTACGGCCCAGCAGGTCGTACAGTTCAAGTTTTATTTTACTTGCCTGAGGTATCATGTATTCCATGAGATCATCACTCAGGGATCTGATCAGACGGGTTTTAGAAGGAATAATTCGTTCTTCTAAAGCACAACCCAATCGGCCGTTGCTGTGCACACGTTGACCTGAAATGCCATTAGAGTTGCCCGGAGATTGACCGTAATTTTGCGAGAAGGCTACAACCACGCCCTCATTTCCATCTGAACAGGCATTGGGCTTATAAAAGGCTGTCCCCCCATAGGAAGGCGTAGCGCCCAAAGCCACCGTCGTTTCCCAAACCGTGATACCATTGGTATCAAGGCTCTGGGCAAATAAGCGGGTCTTGTAAGGAGTGCCGGAGTAACCGACATTGATGACGTTTCCACTGGCGGTGGGTACGAGCTGCTCGCCTTGCCGCATGTGAATCCCCTGCGGACCGAAGAATTGATTGCCATCCAAATCATAGCGCTGCAGAGAGTATTTGAGAGGCGGTTCGGTGCCATACCCATGCCCGCTGGTCAACCACCAAATGCTCCCATCCTGTGGGTGTCGCAGCAGCTGAACCGCGTCGGTAAAGGGCATATCCTGCCTGAAACGGATCCATGATTCCTGAGCCAGCGAATCTAAATGGATCAGATAACAGTAGTAGTTGTCATCATAAGACCACACGCCTCCACCTTCGTTGTCCGGCACGCATCCAGAAAGGTGTCCACCGGTTAGACCGATCCCGTAGCCGTTATGGTGGTATATTTCTCTGCCCCCCGGCCCGAACAGTTGATTCCCTTGCGTGTCCAGGTGCTGGGCATAGGCATAAAAAACATTTGGGAGCACCTCTTCTCTGGCAAAGGCGATCATGGCTCCGCCCTGTTGGTCGGGGAGGGCTATCTGGTTGGCCTGCATGATATCCGGACCGGCGCACGTCGGCGTGCCGCTGGGCCCCCACAAAATATCACCTTCCGCAGTGAATTTCTGCGCGTAGGCGTCAATATCAAAATAGGGGTAAGTGTCATACTGCACTTTGAAAAACAGGAAATAATTTCCTAGGGGATCTGAGACAAAATCCTCAGTGTCAACCCGAATGCTGCTGGGGCCCGGCCAAGTGACCAGGTGCACTCCAGTAGGACCCCACAAGCGATTGCCCAAGCTGTCTATCCGCTGCCCGTATATGTCGGCAGTACTATCTCGAAAATCAGTAAAAACGATGATGCACCCGCCACTTCCATCATCAGCGGTAATTCTACTTTGAGTCAGCATGTCAGGCCAAAATGTAAACCAATCGCCCTCGATTAGAGGCAATCCGTTATCCGGTAAAAGTGAATTTCCGCAGGAATCAAGCACTTGGTAAAAAATAATGGACAGACTTATTAATGGTCTTCTGCCATCCTGCCAGATGATTAAAGTTCGGCCACCAGCCAATGAGTGAGTTTTCGGGGGGTACTGCGTGCCCGGTGCATCGCACACGTTCGCCATACCGTGGTAGGGGTCGCTGGTCCACTGGGCGGCGGCAGGGTTTGGCGCGGCCAGCAGCCAGGCTGCTGTAATTATTAAGGTTAAGGTTTTCATGGGTATGTTCCAATTTTCACAGTATAATATACGTCAGAAATCTTTAAAAAACAAGCGCATTTTTTTGCGCAGGCGCGGCCAGCCACGCGGCGGCCAGCAGCCACATAGTGGCAGGCAGTATTAGCTTTAAGGTTTTCATGGGTCGCTTCGCTTTCGCATTTTCAGCGCCGTCACGGTCCATACCGTGACGGCTTAACTGATTCAGCGTCACGGAGTGGTCCGTGACGCCCAAGGTGTAG
>JAGVQJ010000033.1 GCA_020051775.1 Calditrichota bacterium
ACGCTTTGCGATCTCGCAAATGCGTAATGGAAAGCTCCTCCAGCAAAGTGTCTAACCGGGTCGAACGCTCCTTCCCGGTCATGGGCATCATCTGTAGAATCGCCAGAATGTTCTCTTTTACCGTCAGCTTGCGAAAAATGGACGGTTCCTGAGATAAATAACCCACTCCCAGACGAGCTCGCTTGTACATGGGGAGACGAGTAACTTCCAGATCATCAAGGAAAATGCTGCCTTCGCTGGCTGTGATCATACCCGTCATCATGTAGAATGTTGTGGTCTTACCAGCTCCATTTGGACCCAGCAGCCCGACAATTTCCCCTTGCGAGACGTTCAAAGACACATGGTTGACTACCGTTCGTCGCCGGTACGTTTTCACCAGTTCTTCGCATCGCAAGACCTGCATCATGGAGACGTCCTCATGCGTGGCTTAACCGGCTCTGAACGCTCCGGCTGGTCGGATTCCGCCAGACCTTCCAGTTTGCTGGGGAAGTAAACTCCTTCAGTGCCACCTTCGACGTAGACCCAGGAAACCTGCCCTTTCTCGATCTTCATTTTGATCACGTCGCCGGAAACCCGGTTCGCGCCGGACTCACCTTCCTGTTGCCGGACATAATATAAACTGGCGGCATTGCCTTGAACTTGAATGCTGTCCAGAAGACCGGAGGCAAATTTCAAATCCATGACCCGACCAGTGATGACATTCATCGGTTTTTCGTGCAGGCTATCCACGGGCGACGTAGCCACAGCCTTGCCGGCCAAATGCACTCGCTGCAATTCTTTATTCTTGAAAAAGGCATCAATAGTATCTGCCTGCATAGTATCCATCTTTCGCTGCAAAATGGGCCGACCAATGAGTCGGGACCATTCTCCCTGATTGTGGTAATCGAGTTTATCCCCCCACGCTTCGAAATCATTGCGTTGAACGTGCACCTCGTTCGTAACCACAGCCTCTTCAGTGTCGAAAAAGTACTCTATTAACTCTCCGGTTACAACCATAGAATCATCATCGGTAAAATACCGTAGCAGTCTTGGATCTTGTTCCATGGCGGAAAAGCCAGCCGAACGGTTATATTTCCCATGTCCGCCGGTTAATATGGCATTCTCTTTCAAGGAGTGGATGCGAACATCACCCGTCATGTTCACTTCTTTACGCTCTTCCAGGTAAAAGGCGCGTTGGCAGGTTATGGTCATTGAATCCTGCTCGATGCGGACATTACCCTGCGCTGTGGCTCGCCCGTCTTTTTCAAAGTAAGTAGCTTGATCAGCCCACATCTGTCGCGTAGGTTCCACGAAGTGAACGTGACCGGTGAAAACCAATTGTCCGACGGCCTCTTGATAAACGGCATTATCGCCCGTGATAGATAAAGTATCCTGGGTAATCCAAACATTGCCATCGAGGTAGCGCATCGTTCCTTGGGGAGTGGATTCCGTGCGCATCAGGTCGGCATGTTGTAAATGCACCGGCTGCGGATTAGAAGCCTTAAGATCGCTCCATTTACCTCCAGACAAAAGAATCAACAAGCTTATAATAATTCTAATGATAATCATGGTTTTTCCAATTTCCGCATCGTCTGACCGGAAGGTCGCTGAATTTGCCAGGAAGTAAGATCTTCGTCAGCTTCGAAATTGTAACCGCGCAACGAATCGAATTCAGTCATCATGGTGACCATGGTATCCGACCGGATTTTTCGCTTGGCCTCGTCCCAGAACAGCCGTTCTGTGAGCAGCATATCGCCGCTATCAGTGCGCACTACCACGTTACCCAAGGCTTTGAAAACATTCTTGCCTTCATCCACACGGGCTTCATCTGAAGTTAGCTTGGAAGTGTGGCGACCCTCCCGATCGAAAAAATCCACGACGACACCGCTGTCCAGCAATGTCAATCGTTCCTTTTCGTAGGATCTGATGCGCCCGGCTTGAATGATGTACTCCAGGCGGCCGCCTTTCACGACATCAATCTTACCCTGACTGATTGTTTGGGAAGGCAGGTTTTCAGCATTTTTGTCGCTTGGGGTGGATTCGTAAAGTCGGGTACAACCCGCCACCGCTATTAATGCCGCCAAGATGATGATACGCCACATCTACTGGATGCCCGCTTTCAGCAGATCGTGAAGGTGGACGATGCCCTTCAACTCTCCACTCTTGCTGGTGATAATTAATTGCGTGATGCCATATCGTTCCATCAAATGAATCGCTTGTGTGGCCAACGCCTCCGGTTGGATTGTTTTTGGTTTGGCGGACATAAGGTCGCAGGCGGAAACATTGGACAGATCCACATTACGTTCCAGCAGCCGACGCAAGTCGCCATCGGTGATGATCCCCACCAGTTTACCCTTATCAAGCACGCAGGTAGCGCCTAACCGCTTGGTGGTCATTTCCATAATGAGTTCGCGTAACGAAGCGTCGGCTTTGACTTGGGGGATTTCTGCGCCGGTGCGCATGACAGATTCCAGCCTCAGCATTAGACGCCGCCCCAAGGTACCGCCGGGATGCAGTAGCGCAAAATCGTCAGCGGTGAATCCCTGGCGGTGCAACAATGCCAGAGCCATAGCATCCCCCATCACGAGCGCTGCTGTGGTCGAAGCCGTGGGGGCCAGATCGAACGGGCAAGCTTCCTCTTTTACGGAAACATCTATGACGACGTCACACCGCTCGGCCAGAGGAGATTTGGTATCCCCTAACAAACCGATGATGGGAATGCCCAGCAGTTTGAAGGCAGGCAGCAAGGCATCCAATTCGCCCGTGCGGCCACTCTTGGAAACGACGACTATGGCGTCCTTGGAACCCACTACGCCGACATCACCATGCACCGCCTCGGCGGGATGTAAAAATAACGAAGGTGTTCCAGTTGAGGAGAGCGTCGCAGCGATCTTTCGAGCCACCAATCCTGATTTGCCCATGCCGGCCAGAATCACCCGACCACCGCGTTTGGTGCAAGCCTCCAGAATATCCAAGGATTGCGTAACCGCGCCGTTCAAATGTGTAAGTAATCCTTGTACAGCTTCAGCTTCGATGCGAATAACGCGCCTGCACTCAGCTAAGGATTTGTTTCGTGATTTCTTAATGTCTACCATACCACTAAGGCTTATTATTACAAAATTGATCGAGAATCGCTTCCCAGCGCCCTTGTCCCTTAAGAATCAATTCGATTACCTCGCGCACTGCACCTCGACCGCCCCGGCGCTGAGAAACGAAATGAACGCGCTTGCGAACCTCGTCATGAGCATCGGCAGGACAGGCAGCGAATCCCACCCGCAGCAATAGAGGCAGGTCGAAAAGATCATCGCCCACATAGGCAATTTCATCCGCTTTTAGGCCGGTTAGAGCCATCACCTCAGGCAGGACTTCTGCTTTATCGAAGCGCGCCTGATAAACGATCTCGATGGACAGCTCTTTAGCCCGCTGGCTGACGATGGCGGACTTGCGCCCTGTCACGATGCCCAATTGCAACCCGCAAGTTTGTGCGAGATGTATTCCAAACCCGTCCCGTACATCAAAGGATTTACTCTCAACCCATTGCGCGTTGTAATCCAGGCGACCCTCCGACAGTGTGCCGTCCACATCCATCAGCATTAACTTTAACGGTCGGATTCGTTCAATTAATTGAACTTCCAGGTTTTCCATTTGGTTCGGCATTCAATTTGCAACAATATAGGTTTTTTCGCTGGGATTGTCAAGGGGAAACCCCCGTTTTTTCGCTGCCCCTAAACTGATCTTTTGTAATGAAGAAAACCTCAAATAATTGCTTGACAAGCTCATTTTAGGGTATCGTTTTTTGCGCAATATCGTTGGATCTTTGAACTTCCGCTAAGGGTATAAGGATCACAAGTTGGCGAAAAGTGCCTGCGAAGCCTCATTTAAAGGTCTAAAATTGGGACTAAAAGCAAATTCCAGGAGCAGATGATCAAGTTTCACGCCCAGATATACCTGTATGCGATCGTCCTACCGATACTATTTGGCGCGGCAGGGTGCTCAAGCTTCGACGACAATCCCTCCGGGCCGCCGGGTGCACCGGCTGTCCAACCGGTCCTGTGGCTGCCCAATCTGGTGCTCGGTTCGGCTGCTTTTTTCCCGCTACAGGCTACACCGTACAATATCAGCCTCGATCAATTGGATTCACTTCGGGCTACCATAAGCGATAGTAATGCCCAGGTTATTGCCACATTCCAGCTATACGATGACGGCAATGCATTCGATCTAACTGACAACCTCGCCTTCGCCAGCTTACGATCCGGCGACAATGTGCCACACGACGCACTTTACTGTCGCTCCATTAATTCGCTATTTACCACGCAGCCAGGGCTTTTTCAGTTGCAAATTTACGGCTGGACCAAAGGCGTCTCATTTAGTGAACATTACCCTTACGCTTTTAACGTCGCCGCTGACGCGCCCCCGCTGCTGTCCCTGATCGGGATACCGGATAGCCTACCGTCAGCGCCGTTTCTCTACGAAATCGAGGTGTTGGCGATTGACCCCGACACAGTTTCCGGCGACAGCGTAACTGAGGTAGCACTTCAATTATACACTCCTTCCGGTAGCCTGATTGACACTGTTTACTCTTTGTATTCCTATGGTTTAGGCGATAATTATTACCGACTTCCTTTGACTCCGGCCTTCGCCATCGGTCGGCCCACTGGAAATTACACCTTTGTTATCAAAGCATTTGACACCTACAATTTGGTCAGTGATTCTCTATCCCATGTCGTTTTTATAGAAAATCTCGGACCGAATTTGTCTGAGCTTGTATTACCGGATACCATCATTCTCCCAACTTCGGAGGATACCAGCTATTTCACCGCCACCATACGTTGCCTTGATGACCAGGGAGTCGGCGATATCAGCGAAGTAAAGCTAAGGACGTTGTACATGCCGGACAGCACTTGGGGAACCAACTTCATCCCCATGTTAGATGACGGCGACCTGGCTAACTCCGGCGACAGCAGCGCTGGTGATGGCATTTATAGCCGGTCTCTTTCCATTTGGCCCTCCAACCAGATCGGTGTATACCAGTTCCATTTCTACGGCATTGACAAAGCCGACAACCAAAGTGAAATCATTGATAGTCTCTGGGTAGTCCCGTGAAACCATTCCGTCAAACCGTTCCCGCGTTTTTCATAATCCTGATCCTTTCGAGCGCGCTTCATGCTCAGGTGCCCGGTAAAACCGGATTCCGCTTCATTGCCGAAGGCGGCACTCCCGGCGACCAGTTGTTGTCCAATTCGGTCATTGACGTCAAGCCGGATTCGCTGCGCCAGACCGTGCTAATGGGCACTGGTGCAGGTTTGTCGGTGTGGCATCCCACGGATTCATCCTTCAGCTCTTTCGATGAGAGCTTCGGCCTAGGGGTGGGTTCGGTATCGGCTCTGGATGCAAAGGTAGGCACGATCTGGGCAGCGACAGCTTACACAGCCTCCACTTCAGCAGGATTACTCCCCGCCGGTGGCGGGGTCGGTTTCAGCGCCGATTCCGGCTATACCTGGACCTGGTATCCCCAGCCTAAAGACACCGCCAATGCTCCCTACGACCCCACCACGACCAACGTCCAAAACGTCACTTACGATCTGTTGGCCGCTTCTCACGGAGTCTGGATTACTTCCTGGGCCGGTGGCTTGCGCCGGTACAATCCTGGGGTCTATTCGGACACTCTTTGGCGCCTGGTTGTCCCTGATACGTTTTCCTTCTCCGCTTTTCAGCACCTGAACCACCGTGCCTTCAGCGTCACAGGTAACGATAGCGTCTTATGGGTGGGCACGGCTGGAGGTATCAACAAGAGTACCAATCCTGGAGATAGTCTTCCGCTCTGGCAGAATTTCAATCACGGTAACAGCGGCATTACCGGCAATTTCGTCACGGCGCTGGGATTGCAGTACTGGGCAGGAGACACTATCCTCTGGGCCGCGACGTGGCAGGCGGACAATCCCAACGAAACCTACGGCGTTTCCGTGACCAAGGATGGCGGTCAAAGCTGGCAGGTCGTGTTGACTGATCCTAACATATCCCTGCAAGCCCACAATTTTGCTTTCGTCGACTCGGTGGTCTATGTCGCCAGCAATTTAGGGCTGCATAAATCTCATTGGAATCTCGATGGAACTCTTGCTCCTTGGGGGCTAATGCCCACCAGCCAGATGGTTGATTTTCAGTCAGGATTTTCGTTAACTGACCCCGAAGTGTACAGCGCGCTGGTTTATCAGGGAACGCTCTGGGTGGGGACGGCGCAAGGGGTTGCCGCCAGTTCCAACCTGGGCAACACCTGGGAAATTTACCGCACCAACCCGCCGGTATCGGGGACATTCGCCTACCCTAATCCCTTTTATGCGCGACTGTATTTTACCGTCAATTTGCGCTATGACATGCACGGATCGGGTAACGTGACCGTCAGGGTGTATGATTATGCTATGGACGAAGTTAAAACTGTCGCCGATAACAAGCCTCGAGACGCAGGTCAATGGGAAGAACAATGGGACGGCCGCCGCAGCGACGGCAATCCGGTAGCCACCGGAGTTTATTATTATGCCGTGGAACGAGAAGGCAGCAGCACCGTGTGGGGAAAAGTAGCCGTAATCTACTAAATTACAAATGACAAATGACAATTGACAAGTTAAAGTATCGCAGTTCGATAAGAGTCTTAACCGCTATCCTATTGGGGTTATCCTTATCGGTTTCATCAGCCTATGCCGGAAGCAATGCGGGGATGGCAGGAGCGTTTCTGCGCATGGGCTTGGGAGCACGCGCGTTGGGCATGGGAGATGTGGGTGTGGCTCTGCCAGGCAATAGCTACGGGATTTATTACAATGCGGCTTCTCTCCCCTACCTGCAGAAGATGACCTTTATGGCTTCTTACAGCCAATTGGCATTGGGGCGTAAGCAGAATTTCATAGGATTTGCGGCGCCATTGCGGCCCAAAGTGGCAGGCGGCAGCGGCGAAGCTCTCACAGCGGGGTTGGGGGTAGGTTGGATCAATGCCGGAGCCGGCAAGATGCAAGGCTACGATAACGATGGCAACACCACCGGCGATTTCAGCCAGACCGAAAATGCCTTCTACTTCTCCTTTGCGCTGCGTTTGGCAGATCGCGTGGCGCTGGGTTTTTCACCGGCCATTCTATATAACAGCTTCCCTGATCTGACCGAGAATGAAGCTCTATCCGCTTCCGGCCTGGGGTTTGACGCCGGAGCCTTAGTCAACCCCTGGAGCACTCTTTTCCTCGGCGTCCAAGCCCGGCATATCAATGCCCAGTACCGCTGGGACACCAGCACGTTACTGGGACAATCCGGTACGGTAACAGAAGACCAGTTTCCTCGCATTTACCGCTTCGGAGCATCTTATCAGTTCCCCTTCGGATTACTGGTGGCAGGCGACTACGAAACCAGCGATCAGCAGGACAACGGAATTCATTTGGGCGGAGAATATGCGCTGCAAAACCTTAGTCCCTATTCATTGAATTTGCGCGCTGGATACGATGACGCCGACTACGCCTTTGGAGTCGGCTTTGGGTACGACTTAAAGCAGATCAATCTGCAATTTGACTACGCTTATCAGATCCAGTCGGTGCCGCCCTGGAACACTCAATTGGTATCATTTGCGGTGAATTTCTGATGACCAAATACCTCAAATACTTCACATTGATCTCGACCCTGTTTGTTATAGCTTGTACAGCACATACAGAGACTTTAGGATCTCTGGCTTCGTTAAAGGTATCCCCTGATGCGAGATCAGTGGCGATGGGTGAAACCGGCGCAGCAAGCGCCAAGGGCGCCATGGCTTTATTCCACAATCCCGCGCTCATAGGATTTGCAAACCAATCTCAAGCCGCTTTTGGCTACACCGACTGGCTCTTGGATTTATCCGTCCAGACAGGATCGCTTTTGTTGCATTACAATAAAGTCAATATAGGGCTATCTTTCAACGTCTTTAATATACCCGGCATTCAACAACGCGATCTGCCCTCGGATGATCCTCTGGCCACATTCCAGGCGCACGATTTGACGGCAGGTTTGAGTGTGGGGTATGCATTGCGTAATAATCTGACCTTTGGTGTGACTGGCCGCTTCGTGTACCAGCAGATTTATAATGAGGATGCCCCCGGAATTGCAGCCGACGTGGGATTAGCCTGGAAACATCCCAAGCTGGATTGGACGATAGCCGCTTGTGTGCGCAACGCCGGAAAAATGGGGAACCTACAACAGGAGTCGTCCCCATTACCCACCAGCGCCGATGTAGGGATGGCCTGGATTGTTACGCACGTTGGAGATTTTGCCTTACACGTTGCCGGTGAGGCGCAAATTTACTTTGAGGATGATGTTCGTTACAAGGGCGGGCTTGAAGGTTCCTGGAAAAATACCATTTACTTGAGAACGGGTTACCAGACCGGAAGCGAACTGAAAACGATTTCCGGGGGTTTGGGTCTCGCATGGAAGCGCTATAGCTTCGATTATGCTTATCAGCCTTTAGCTGAAGACTTTGGCGCCAGCCATCGCATCACAGTAGGGGTTAATTTCTAAAACCTGCAAATATATAAAAGGAGCTGTATGGCAAAATACCGCATTGCCTGGTTGCCGGGAGACGGCGTAGGCGTGGAAGTAATGGAAGCTGCTCGCTTGACTCTTGACGCGCTGAAACTTGATGCAGAATACATTCACGGTGACATCGGCTGGGAATTCTGGCGCACCGAGGGCGAAGCACTGCCTCAACGTACAACAGAACTTTTGAAAAATTGTACCGCGGCCATGTTTGGCGCTATCACCTCCAAGCCGGTGAAGGATGCTGAAGCGGAACTAATCCCTGACCTGCGAGGCAAAGGATTGATTTATCGCAGCCCTATTGTGCGCATGCGGCAGATGTTCGATCTTTACACCTGCCTGCGCCCCTGCAAAGGTTATCCGGGAAATCCTTTGAACTTCAAGGAAGGCATTGATCTCGTGGTCTTCCGTGAAAACACTGAAGGTCTATATTCCGGCGTGGAATTCAACCCGGTTCCCGAATCTCTGCGGGATGTGCTTAAAGCCGTTTCCAAACCCTTCGCCCATTTCGCCGATTTACCCGTAAATCAGTATGCTATCACCTGCAAGATCAACAGCCGCAAGGGTTCGGATAGAATCATCCGCGCCGCCTTCGACTACGCCAAACAGTACAGCTACCCCAAGGTGACAGTCATCCATAAGGCCAACGTGGTGCGCGCCACCGAAGGATTATTCCTGGAAACCGCCAAGATCGTCGCCAAAGATTACCCTGGCATCGCCATGGATGACGCCAACGTAGACGCCATCTGCATGTGGCTGTTGAAGAATCCCAAAAACTACGGTGTGCTGGTGGCTACGAATCTTTTTGGAGACATCATCAGCGATCTTTGCGCTCAGATGGTGGGCGGCCTGGGGTTCGGTTGTTCCGGCAATATCGGCGAAAAGCTGGCCGTCTTCGAACCAACACATGGATCAGCTCCAAAGTACGCGGGGCAGTACAAAGTCAATCCCATCGCCACGATTCTTTCGGCCAAGATGATGCTGACCTGGTTGGGTGAAACCGAAAAGGCCGACCGTCTGGAAAACTCAGTCGCTAAAGTTATCGCCGAGGGTAAGATTCGCACCTACGACATGGGCGGCAACGCCGGAACTCTGGATATGGCTCAGGCCATCGTGGAAAAACTGTAGATTATTTCCCTTCCTCCCCCTTTTTGGGGGAGGATAAAGGGGATGTGGATTTCGAGTGGCATGGCAAAAAAGCGGCGAAAGCCGCTTGATTTTTACCAGATTATTCGTTATCTTATCTGAGGTGAAACCCAGCGGATTGACCAAAAAGGCCTTGTGGCAGGTTTTAAAGGTTGCTTTAATCCTGTCTTTAGCGGGGTGTGATCTATTCAGCACACGCCCGGTTGAACCACCAGACGGCAGCGGATCGAACATCTACTACCCGCTGCCCAACAATCCGGATCAGCTCTTCCTGAACATGCGCAATGCGCTGGCGGAGTTGAATTCGCAGGCGTACCTGGATTGCTTTTTCACACCAGGGGACCCAGGTGGAATTTATCAATTTGTGCCTGATCCCGGCGTATCCGGGTGGCCGCTTCCCGGACCGTGGGGATACGCCGAAGAAAGCGAAACGATTCAGTACTTGTTTGCGCTGCTTTCACCAGGTAATCCGTCGTTTTTGATTTTAACAGAAGAGAGTCGGATCGAATACGGCATTGACGATTCCGTCAAGATCAGCCAAACTTACCATCTGATCGCACCAGCTCCTGATTTACCGCCGGAGATTCAGGAAGTTGGGGGACAGGCGGATTTCATACTGGCACGTACGGATATTGGCTATTGGGCCATCCTACGCTGGGTGGATCTGCATGGCATGGAGGGTTTGCCGTCCTGGACGGCATTAAAGGCGGGGTTGTATTCACCGTGAGGAAATGAGACTTGACTCAGTTTAACCTAAAACTGATACTCTTGATAATGAGCACAACAGCGCTTTGTTTATCTGCCTGTGGTTGCCTCAACCCCTTCGCACCAGCACTGGGAGATCCTTCCACCTCCCTGTGGACGGATCAGCAGACAATCGGCGAACTGCTTGATAACTTCCGCAATTCTTACAATTTAAGGGATTCATTGCGCTATTCGCACTGTCTGGCGGACAATTTCATTTTTTACTACTACGACGTGGATAACGAGCGCGACGACCAGTGGAGCCGTGATACTGACTTGAAAACCACCGGAGGGCTGTTCCGCAGTTTCGATGACGTGCGCTTAACCTGGTACGCCATTCCTGACACCATCGCGGAATTCTCCCAAGAGGCGGTATCTAAGGAATTCGATTTAAGCTTCAATCTGTCTTTATATGGTGCAGGCGGCAGTTCAGCTTTTGATCTTTATGGTTTTGCACATTTCACCGTATTGAAAAGTCCCGGCGAGAAATTCCGCATCGTTAATTGGAAAGACAATACCGTATTCTAAGCGCTTTACCATTGCCAAAGCAGCGATACAGAAAAATATGGAACTTTAATGAAACTTGGCTTAAACATAGATCACGTTGCTACGATCCGGCAAGCCCGCGGTGGATTTGAACCAGACCCTGTGGCAGCCGCAGTATTAGCGACACTATCCGGAGCGGACAGCATCGTCTGCCACCTGCGTGAAGATCGTCGTCACTTGCAGGATCGTGATTTAGTGTTACTGCGCCAGGTCGTACAGACGCGATTAAATATGGAGATGGCGCCAACCCAGGAAATGATTGAAAAGGCGTTACAGGTTAGACCCGCAGTGTGCACTTTCGTTCCTGAAAAACGCGAAGAGCGAACTACCGAAGGCGGTCTGGACGTCTCCTCTAATTTAGGCCGCATCAAGGAAGCCGTGACGGCTTTGAATGCGTCCGGCATCGAAGTCAGCCTCTTTATCAATCCCCAAGTAAGCGTTGTGCGCGAATGTGTTAAAACTGAAGCTCAGGCGGTAGAATTACACACTGGGCTTTTCGCCGAAGCGCGCGATGAGCAGGTCCGCTATCACACTCTGGAGGATCTCCGCTCCGCTTCTATTGCCGCCGCCAAGTTGGGTTTTTTTGTTGCTGCCGGACATGGTTTGAACTACCATAACGTGAGTTCGGTAGCCTCCCTTCCGGAAATTCAAGAGTTGAACATCGGACATGCCATCATCGCCCGGGCAGTTTTCGTTGGTTTGCCGAAAGCCCTCGAAGATATGCGTTACCTGATAGATAGATAATTCCCATCAAGGAGACATCGAAATGCGCGTGGATACTCGCTTCTTCTACTTGCCCCTGATCTTAGTCCTTTCATTAATAATTGGATGCAGCAGCGGTGGCGACGGCCCCAGCAATCCTGCTCCGGACAACCAGTCCCCAACCATCATTCTGGTCTCTCATCCGGGAGCTGCCATCCAAGTCGGCGATCCAGCCGTATTCCTATGGCGCGGCCAAGACGCCGAGAATGAATTGTCCGCGTACTACGTTGATGCGATGGCCGGCTCCTTTACAGCGACCAGCGATACTACCGCGACATATACAAGTATTCCGGAGGGAACGAATTACACGTTTCGGGTTTTTGCCACTGATGCTGATGGCGCACACTCCGATACGGTAGCATGGACCTTTAGCGTCATTTCCAATCCTTTGGTGGTGATGGGAATCGCGGGTCAGGGTCTTGTGGATGACGATGGCGACGGCTTCTGGACGCAGTTTCGCCTCAACTGGTCGCCGGTTGTGGACCTCAACAGCGCAACCACAGCGATGCGCCTGCTGGTTGGAGTTCAATTACAGAACGGTGGCCCGGAAACCCTGGATAGCTCCGATCTTGTGAACCGCAGCCCCGGTGAAGACGACACCCTTTATTTTACTCTACCGAACACCTTCACAAAAAATATCTATCGAATGCGAGCTGAACTCCACGATGCATCCAGCCAAAACTTGATCACTCCCATCCCTTATGGAGCGATTTCGAGTATGAACAATGTCCATTTGGAGGATATTGACGGCACTATTGTCTGGATTGCGGATGCTGATACCTCCAATGGTGTAGACGCGTTGGCCCCCTTCGGACATTATGAATCCATTGAAATCTGGGTAAATGCCGACGCCTACGGTGATGAAGCTGACGTCAGGCTGGTTCTTTATGAACGTACTAGCATGGAAGAAACACTTGGCCAGGAACATATTATGTCCCAGGACCTATACGGCCAGATCGAAGGAATCGGCACAGAGGATATGCTGGGATGGCATCTGACCGCGCTTTCTGCTCCCGATGTATATGATTACCGCATCGAGCTTCGCGATCATTTCACCAACGAATTGCTGGATCAGATGAATTACGGAGAAAATCCACAACTCATGAATGTCCCGCTGGGTATTAGCACGACTAGCCCACAACCTAATCGAGTTGAGCGAATCGTTAAATAAATAGGAATCTTGAACCTAACTTGAAACCTCAAAAATTACGATTATGAAAGAAGACCTAAAACGTCTTTTCCCAGAGATTATCCAAATCCAGAATGACACACTTAAAGATCGCACCTTGGCGACCCTTGAAGAGGCGCTGGTATTGGGTGGTTGGAAAGCCGAAGACGTAGATCGCATCCCCTTCACATTGCTGATTAAAGACACTAAAGTGTCCTTTCGGCAACATACTCGATCTGTAACCCAAATGGCAATGGCGTGCGCTCGTATCATGACGGAGCAGTATGGCAGTCTGGTGAAAATCAATTACGATCACTTAATCAGCGGCGGCATCTTGCACGACGTGGGGAAGTTGTTGGAGTATCGCCGTTCCGATTCCGGCTATACCAAAAGCTTGTCCGGTAAATTGCTGCGCCATCCTTTTTCGGGGGCTGGGCTGTGCACCAAACACAGTCTGCCGGATGAGGTGGTACATATCGTAGCGGTGCACGCCAAAGAGGGCGACGGAGGTTACCGATCCGCTGAGGCCTATATCGTCCATCACGCGGACTTCATTAATTTCGAACCACTCAGGGATCTGTGAACCTAACCAATTTGCGCGATTACTCAGCCGTTATCTTCGATCTCGACGGCGTATTGATTGATTCCATGCGCTATCACGTTCAAGCATGGTTGGACGTATTCAAAATGTATGGTGTAGAAATTCAGCCTCGAGATATTTTGCTCCGCGAAGGTGAGAAGGCGGGTAAAACTGCGCAACTATTGGCTCAGCGGCACGATCTTCAGTGGAGCCAGGAGGATTTGGAGAATGCCTTGAAGATCAAGCGGGAGATCTATTTGCGCCAGGCGCCGAGAGGTCTGCGTCCGGTGGCGCTCGAAGCTGTAGAGGCATGCAGGCGAATTGGTTTAAAAACAGCTATCGTCACCGGATCAGTTCGGAGCAACCTGGAAACAGTTTTTGCAGCTACGGACATGGCGCTTTTCGACGTCATCATCACTGCCGGCGACGTGAAGATTGGCAAGCCGGATCCTGAACCTTATTTAAGGGCTGCTGAGCTGCTAAAGCTTCCTCCCAATAAATGCTTGGTGGTGGAAAATGCTCCTATGGGAATTCGCAGCGCTCGAACCGCAGGAATGACTTGCGTGGCGATTGAGACCACCCTGCCCAAGGATGATTTGCAGGAAGCTCACTTCATCATCCCGGATTTGGACAAACTGGATCAATTAAAAAACCTGCCTCCACCGCAAAACCCTTGATAGGGGTGTAAAATGGCTCACAAGACCATCATCACCATCGAACGCCACATCATGATGCAGGAGCGTGCCCATCCGGCAGCCACCGGCGTTTTTACCCAACTGTTGATGGATATTGCGCTGGCGGGAAAAATTATCTCCCGCGAGGTCAACAAGGCCGGATTGGTCGAATTACTGGGGATAACCGGCGAAACCAACGTTCAGGGCGAACAGGTGCAGAAGCTGGATGAGTATGCCAACAGCACCTTGATCAAGATTTTGGACCACACCGGCCGGCTATGCATCATGGCTTCGGAAGAATCCTCCAATCCCATTGATATCCCGCCCCTTTACCCATGTGGAAACTATACGATCGCATTCGATCCCCTGGATGGATCCACCAACATTGACGCCAATGTTTCCGTGGGAACGATCTTTTCAATACACCGGAAGATTTCTAAAGGTGAGCGTGGCGATGAGTCGGATTTATTGCAGGCGGGTATTCGGCAGGTCGCAGCGGGTTATATTATCTATGGCTCCTCAACCATGATGGTCTATAGCACCGGTAATGGGAATGGAGTGCATGGCTTCACGCTGGATCCCTCCGTCGGTGAATTCCTGTTGTGCCACCCCAACATTCGGACGCCAAAACGTGGTGGAACTTACAGTGCGAATGAGAGCAATTATCATTATTGGTCTCCCGGTATCCGCAAATATATAGACTATTTAAAGGAGAATGACAAGGCGAGCGGACGACCCTATAATTCTCGCTATATCGGTTCATTAGTTGCGGACTTCCATCGAAATCTGCTCTCAGGCGGCATTTTCCTCTATCCGGCAGATACCAAGGATCCGAGAAAAGTCACAGGGAAATTGCGTCTGTTGTACGAGGCAGCACCTTTGGCCTTCATTGCCCAGGAAGCCGGCGGCTATGCCTCCGATGGGCGACGATCCATTCTGGATATCGAGCCTATCTCCCTCCACCAACGTGTGCCGCTGATTATCGGCAGCTATGACGACGTCAAGGAAGCGGAAAAATTCATGGCTGAAAATGATGATAAGAGCTGATGATCTCTGCGAGTATGCTGACGGCAATTTCGGCTGGTGATTTTGACCCAATGTCCAAACCGATGGGAGCATGTACGCGAGCCAATTCTTCTTTGTCGAAACCCTCCTCTTCCAGAGTTCGAAATACTTCCCCCCTTTTACGGCGGCTGCAGATCATTCCTAAGTAAGTATAGGATTTACCTAAAATTCCACGAAGCACTTCCAAGTCGGTATCGTGGCAACGAGTTACGATAATGACAAAAGCAGGTTGAACCATTTCCAACCGGGTGGTGATCTCCGGGAACGAACCAGCGGTTCGAACCACTGCGGCTGGAAAGCGTTCCTGAGTGGTGAATTCAGGGCGATCATCCATTATCCAATGCGGATAACCAAGTTCCGTCGCCATGCGACCCAAGGCCAGACCCACGTGTCCCGCACCGAAGATATACAGGTGCGGTTGCCGTCCCAAAGGTTCAAGGAAGAATTCCATGGTGCCCCCGCAGATCATCCCCGTGTCAGATTTTTCTGCGTCATTGAGGGTATACTGTACAAGGCGTGGTAAACCATGCCGTAGAGTTTCCAGCGCGTCCTTGATAACCAAGGCCTCTACCGCCGACCCGCCTATCGTACCTCGTATGCTGCCATTCCCCAGGACAATCATGCGAGTTCCGATCTCGCGCGGGGTAGAACCTTGAGTTCGGATTACCGTCACCAGGACAGCGGGCTGCCCTTCACGCTCCAAGCTGGCCAGTTCATCCCAAAGATTCAAACCATACTCCTTCTGAGACCAACCGATGCTATAAATCAGAATTGATCGTGGAATTCTGTAAGATCTTTGCGGAGTGCATCAATTTGGTTCTGCAATTCATCAATGGATTGCTTCAATCCGTCCATTTGCGCATCGTATTCCAGTTGCTCTTGGTGAACTTTCCTCTCAGGCTCCCCGGCACGGTCCATCTTCTCTTTATGGATCATGATATGCGGCGTTTTGCCGAGTTTCCGACCTTTCATCATTGGCTTTGAACAGGAACACCCTTCCGGGCTCCAGACAACATGCGCTTGCAGGGTTTTATAGCGGCTATTACGGACAAGTTCAACGGCAACGGTCGAGCCTTCTTTTACACCACAAAGTGCCTGCCTGATATCCGCCCGACTGCGAACGTCTTCCCCACCCACGCTTACAATCACATCTCCCGCCTTGATACCTGCCTTTTCGGCAGGAGAGGCCTCTTGAACGCCGCTGACCAAAACTCCTCGATCACCTTTTACCTTAAAATAATCCTTGAGTTGATCAGAAAGCGCCTGCACCTCGACGCCCAGCCATGCTTGATTCTCATCGCAAGGCCTCTCCCTCATGAACATGCGTTGTAAGGGACGCTGCATACCGTCCATCATGAGGTTCAACGCCTTAGCGGAACTCCCTAGAGTCACCTCAACATCTTTCTTTTGGCCGTCGCGAATCAATTGCACAGTCGCTTTATCGCCCGACTCTGTGTCGGCAATCAGCTCGCGCAACTGCTCTTCATTCTCCACAACGCGGTCATTGAAGCGGATAATGATATCGTCCTCATGTAATCCTGCCTCATCCGCCGGGCTATCGTCCAAAATCTCTTCGATCATCACTCCCGCACCGTCATACTTCAATTCCCGACGATCATCGGCCTCGAGATCCTTTAGTGTTACACCCAGATAGCCATGTTCGTTAAGCGTAAGTAAACGCGTTAAAGGCTCATCTTCCTCTGCATCTTCCTGCGCAAGGGCGGGCTGCGTTTGGAGAGCCAAAACGGCCACCAACATTAAAATTGCCCATAGGAACCGCCCGGTGTGATTCCAGTTATTGGATTTCATGTTATTCCCCTTATTTGAATTAATGTAAGTTGTTACGATTTTGTTAGTTAGATCGGATATTGTCCAACTACTTGGGCGCCTATCGTGTTTAAAACGCTTCATTCCGGGGCTGGTTCCAGGTGATCTAATGGATTGAATTCAAGCCCTTGATAAATTAATGCCACCTGTTCGGCTCGCAGATATACTTTTCTAACGCAAAGGATACTCCAATGCCAATCCTTCCTCTATTCCCAA
Source organism: Calditrichota bacterium (assembly GCA_020051775.1). Classification (GTDB taxonomy): domain Bacteria; phylum Electryoneota; class B3-LCP; order B3-LCP; family B3-LCP; genus JAGVQJ01. The sequence continues at coordinate 17,246 of JAGVQJ010000033.1, forward strand.
CAATCTGGTTTTCAAAATATCCGTGGCGTGTTGGACGTTAAACGTGTTGTTCAGAGGATGAAGTTGTGGTCGGGGCGTCTCTTTGGCGAGTGCGGTTTTCAGCAACTTCTGGTTCAAACCCAACCGTTGGGTTAATTTTATACCGAAAGTAAAGCGGTCGCCTGGTTCATAACCACCCAGGTGAATCACACCTGAAAAATCGCCGCCGGCGATTTCCCACAAGGCCTGCGTTAGATTACTCACAGAAATAAAGGAACGCAGTTGATCCGTGAAAAGTGAATAAGCTCGTCCGTCACGCACCGTACGAATAATCTCTTCCGAAAACGAATTCCCAAGTTTTGCGGATTGCCCATAAGTCAGAGCGATCCTGGCGACTACTCCATTCCGTCCTAAAGTTAGGACTTTACCTTCAGCGCTCAATTTGCTTTTGCCGTAATAATTCAGGGGACAGGGTGCGTCGGCTTCGCAGTAGGATCCCTTAACACCGTCGAATACCATATCGCTGGAGAGGAACAGCATGCGCGTGCTGCGACGCGAACATATTTTTACGATCTGCTCAGTTACATGTGTGTTCATCTCATAAGCTGCAGCGGGATGGTCTTCACAGAAAGCAACGCGGGAATAAGCTGCGGTATGAATGATGAGATCAGGGCGAATTCCTTGAATCGCGGCTTCCAAAGAGAGAGAATCGCGCAAGTCCAGGTGCAACATTCTGGCAGAATGCCTTCCGGATTGCGCGTTTAAATGTATCCCCCAGATTTCCCAACCGGCGGGGGCCTTACTCAGCAGGTGACGGCCAATAAATCCGGAGGCGCCGGTCACAACGACACGCCTCAAGGTAGTGTGGCAGTCAGCATTAGTCGTACTCCATCAGGATTACCGGAAGGATCGGGTCCTAATTGAAAATCGAGGGCTGTTTTCTGGCGGTTGATTACGTCGTTGGCTTTCTTTCCGGTGTCAATGAAGGAGATGAGTCGGTTTAAGGCAGCAGCTCCGAAAAAGAAGATGACCTTATTATGGGCGGAACGACTTTGAATTCTTGTGTGATCATAAGTCAGGCGATTCTGGTTGGAATCCCATGCCCAGAAGTACGCTGGATTCGTGTACACGGCGTCAAAATTGCGATCGCGGATTTTCTCTTCGTTGTACTCCTCGGTGTTCATGTAATTGCCGATGTCGGAGTAAAACACGTCGTTTTTGCCCGCCATCTGCACCCCGGCGTGTTGCTGGCCGTAGGCCATGAACTGGTCTTCTTTCCAGTTGCTGTAGGTTTCCAATCCGATCACGCCGGCCCAGATCAGCATATCGGCCCAGAAAAATTTTCGTGCGGTGCTGTGGTATCCCAGGTAAGATTCCCCCCAGCCGGGGACCAGCAACGAACGCAGCATGGCGTTGCCGCGACTGACGGGTTTGGAAGATGACAACTGCGGGGAGTCTGCAGATGAATTTACCGCGTCCGCACCCGAATAAATTCCGGCGCCCGCTAATTCCAAGCAGTTAAAACTACTGGGGAAGTCGCGGTATTGCAGATCTATTGACAGACCTGAATGTCTGTCCTCCGCAGAGGCAGTGATGAAACCGAGCCTTCCGAGCAGGATCAGAATTACCAGACTTTTTATAGTTGCCAACCTCATGTTAGAACTTCACTCTCAGTGTGGCCATGGTTAGGTGCTCGTTGTTGTATTTGCGCGGTTCGAGCTGCAACGCGCCCTCGATTTTTTGCTCGCGAGCAACTTTGCGATTGTGCATGCTCACGGCGAAACCGGCATGTAGGGCCGATAACAGGTGGTTGCCCATCACGACCATAGTGAAATTCTTGGACATATCCAGAGCGTCATTTGACTTACGGCGCAAATCTTGGTAATGATCGCGATAGGTGTTGTGGATCCAGTTGCCGGACGAGTTTTCGTAGGCATCCCAGGTCCAGTGCTGATTGCTGCCGGAACCGTAATTGCCATCAGAGGGCCAGCCGGCCCAGAATTGATCGTACTTGCCGATCATCTCATAATACTGCTGGTCTTGGTCGTTGGGATCCAGGTGATGCGTGAACCCGGACGGCAGGTATTCCAGGCGGTCATCCCAGGGTAGATCCTGCCATTCAGTGAAGTCGTCAACTCCGGGGTCAATCCCGTAATACTTGGTGGTAGAATCTCCATTGGTGCCATAGGTGGTCGCGACCCAAAATTCATACGATAGATAGGAGCCGAAATCGCCGCCTAAGGAGTCATAGTAAGTCCAATTCTGGTCTGCAAAAGCATGGAACTCATCATCCGTGTTCATGCCTTTTGAGTGGTAGCTGGCCACCCCATACCAGGCGGCAATTTCCGCCGCGATGAACAAACCTCCAAAAATGGGGCTTTTCGCGTAGAACTGACCCGCTCCAGGGATGATGGCCGAAAGCAGCAGAGCTTTACCCGGATTCAGTCTGTCGTTCTGAGTCTGTAAATTTGGCATGCCCATCGTGGTATCCGGAGCCGGGCTTGCTTCAGGCTGGGTCATAACCTGCGCCAATTGAATCCGGTTGGGATCATAAGTGAATTTTGACTGATTGCCTGGATCGGCCCAGACGTTGAGAGCCAGTATGGCTACGGATAGGATGATGCTCATCCAACGCATGTTGCACCTCATCGGTTCGATATTCAATCTTTATATAAAAAGCCTGACGAAAAAGATCCCGTTCTCACTGTTAAAAGCGGTATTTGGAATTGCCGCCCAGAGATTGACGCAGATTAAAGTTAAATAACAATGTGAAATAATAGCGCCATTCCTTACCATAAGTATGGATGCCGTTCTGATCTTCCAAACTGAAGCGATCAAATCCATAGGCCGCATCCAGGGTTAATGCGGTCGGGAAGGTGGTGAAACTGAACATCTGCACTTTGACGCCCAAGCCGGCGTCTTTCTTCAGATCATCCGCTAAATCGCTGAACGACGGACTGCCGATCCAGGCGTTGCCGACATCAGCGTATGCTTGCAGGTAAACCTTGTCCAAACTGATGAACAATAATCGCGTAGCGGCGTTTTGCCACAATGGCAGATTGTAAGCTCCACGTAGAATAGCTTTGCGCGTCCCACCCATGCTGTAGAAGGAATAACCGCGCATCCCATCCAAACCGCCTGCGTAGAGATGAAAGAACGGGTCAACGGCCTTGTTGATAAGTCCGAGATCCGCGGTCAACGTGAGGGCGTGGGATTTCTTCAACGGTGAATGCATATAATAATCCGCCAACACCTGAAAACGTTCATACCGGTAAGGAGTATATACTTCCTCGATGGTGCCTCGTTCGGCGTCAATCTCAAAACCATTGATGAAATCGTTGCTCTCTTTGGCGATCTTCCCTTGGATATAGAAGCCTCCCGAAGGCGCGATATCCTGATTACGGCCGGGAGCGCGATAATCGGCGGTGGCGGTCAGTTCGACGCTTCGCCCTTTCAAATAGGTGTAGCCGAATATGGTGCCGTCGCTCAAAGTAGTATTCGTACGGTAGCGCGATATAACCCCCGCCAGGCGCAGGGATATTTCGTCCCTAACCTTCATGCGTGCGCCCACGTCAAGTTCCAGTAAATTAAAATTATAGGCAATGGAATAAGTGTCGAATATCGGATACGCAGTCGAATCAGGCCCGTATCCTTCGCCGATGATAATGAACGGATCCTCGAAGGATTGCTCAGTATGTCGGGAGACGTTGTAAGCCTCCACGAAAAGAGTGGGAGTCAGCTTCTTGTAATCCACCAATGCGAAAAGATCGTAATCCTTCTTCCCGTTGGCGGCTACCCCGCCGAAGGCGCTCATCTGTTCCAAGATATCCTGAAAGTAGAAATAAATCCCCGGCTTGAAGGTCCCGTAATCCATGGATAAACGAGGCAGAATAAAGGTTTTGTCGAAAGCCGGTTTATAGGTTTTACCCGCAATTCCCGGCGCCGGGTCGCGTGAATAATTCGCTACGGGCAGCGAATCCAAATAGCCAGGGACATAAGTCAAATTCGCAGCATCTTGAATTTGAATTGAATCCATCAAAGCCAATTTAAAACCATCGGCATGGTAGTCAGCGAAGGCAAGTTTTCCATCGGCTGAAACCGCTGGCTTGAAGGTTCCTCCCAGCACATTTGAAACCGGCTGTACCAGAGAATCCGAAGGATTCATCTTATAAAGATTGAAGATACCAGTTTGATCAGATACGAAATAGAGAGCGCCATCTTTCCCCCAGAAGGGATCCCGTTCGTCAGCGCCGGAGGCCAAAAGAGTTTGACTTTGCCCATTGTTTGGGTTGATCGTTAGAATATCCCGGCCGCGATCCAGACTCCAGGCAAATGTGATAGCGCCGCCATTCGGCGACCAGCGCGGCGAATACACCTGCTCGCCGTTGGCATAGTGCGTCAAGGCGCGTTCGTTGACCAATTTCGAGTCGCCTTTGATTTTCCACCAATCGCCCGGCAGATCCGCAACCCAGAGGTTTTTGGTGCCGTCGGTATTCACGAGGTAACAGACCTGTTTGCCATCGGGCGAAATATCCGCACTGGTGGCGCGCCGGTCTTTGGTCAAACGGATGACTTCTTTCTCCTGAAGGTCCCAGGCCGCTAAATCATCCCAGTGCGACCAATGCTTGCCTGGCCCGAACTGCTTATCGAAGAAAATAAAGTGCCCCTCCGGGCTGAAAGAAAGTTGAGAATTAACGCCACCAGTCAACACTGTGCTCGTGTCTTCTTCAAGATTATACAAATACAGACTGGCGGTAAAAAAGTAATCTCCTCCTTTGTTAGAGGTGTAAGCGATCGTCTTGCCATCCGGCGACCAAATCGGGTTCAGATTGGCAAACCCCTCTTTGGCAATGAGGCGGCCTCCGGAGAGATGGCTTTGAATGCTCTGAGTTCTATCATCATAATTCTTTTTCAGATGGGCAACCCACTCCGCATAAAGTTCTTCCCCATTTAAACCCAATCGTTTTTTCAGAGCATAATCGAACGACCAGGCGCCGGCGCTGCGCATGTCCTTTGAAAGATCCTGCAGAGTTGAGAAACCCCAGCGATCCACTATATAGCGCACCAGCGAAAAGCCCTGGTTGTAGACTGTCTCAGCGTCCAAGCTGGTCTTGTCATAGTAACCCATTTCGATGTAGGTCAGGAGGCTGTTTTCCAGCACGCGGGTGCGCAGGATCATGTCGCGGTTGGAATCCCAGAAGTCATAGCCCAATCCAGGACTCTGTGTCTGTGAACATCCCTCGGCAAACCAGGGTGGGATGATCGTCCCGGGAAGTGGATAAGATGAAAGAATGTTGGGGTAGCCGTAAAGCACATCCGGGCGTTTCTCTTCTTCGTAAGCGATCCATTGCAGATAAACACCGGGAATCCAACGCGGGCCTTTGCGTGAAGCTCCCAATTGCACCAGATGCGTAAATTCGTGCGTGGCGACGTTGCGCAGCCAGTTGTGTGTGCCGCGCAAATCGAAATCGAGCGCCGTAGCCCAGATGACGATTTTATTATCATAGTAATAGGCTCCGCCGTTGGAATAATCGTCATGGTCGCGCACAATCAGGCGCGTGCGGGAATCCGGCTTCCAGCCGTAAAGCGAGGTAATCGGTTCCCAGATCTCTTCGGCAATAAGAGCCAGTTCGCGAGCCGTACGTTGTGCGCCTTCATCGTAGAAGACTTGAAAATGCTCGGTTTCATGCACCAACCATTTGAGTTCAGGGTGGTTGTACTCCTCCGGCTGCGCGCTGCTTCTTGCTGGAATAAAGGTCAGCGCTAAAGCCGCGCTAAATATGCACGCGAGGCGCCCCAGGATGGAAACGTTTTTCCGAGTCTGATTCACTTTACGACTGCGATTTTTATAAAAGTCTTTTCAGTAGCGCCGCCGCTCTCGGCTTCGACGCGCCCAATATATACACCCGAACTCACCCCGCTCAAGTCCCATTCCAGATCGGCTTCCTGTCCCACCTGGGCAGTCCCTTTCAACTCTTGGATCAGATCGCCGGCAGCATCAAAGATGCGCACAGTGATCGTACCCGCCTGCCCCATCTTGTAGCGGATGTGGGAGATATCATGGGCGGGATTGGGCCAAGGATATACTTTGGCGAGATTCAGGAGGCGCGGATCTTGTGGTGTAAGGGCCGGTTCAGCCAACGCCAAACCCTGCCGTTCGTTGCCGTTCGCCAGTCCGTTCCAAAATCGCTTATGAACGTCGTAGGAACCCATATTGGCTAGATTCCAAACGTAAAGCCATCCGTTTTCGTCAAGGGCCGCTAATTCACTCGCCATGTCGCTATCCCATTGCATCAACAACGGCGAGGATTTGACGGCATCACCAGTCTGGCGAGGAAAATTTGCAGCCTGCCGACCATAATTATCCCGCATGTCAACCATCCCACCCGATACGCCGAAAATCGCTCGTGGAAGAGTAGTGGGGCCGCTCGTCTGGTTGGTCAGTATTGCTATTGCCGGCTGGGATTCAATCCCCGTTTGTGGATACATGGGATCCACAAGCAAAGGCCAATTGGCCATCAAGGCGCCGTTATTGGCCACGCCCTGGAGACGATTATTCCCAATTAATAGCACCTCGAGGCGTCCATCGCGGTCAAAGTCAGCGGCTGCCGGTGGCGCTGTGACGGTCATAGCTACAGTCATCGGGAAACCGGGCCGATAAGCGCCTGTGGCCGGATCTAATAGAGCGACTTCTCCCCCACTCCCAACTGCCGCCAAATCCCAACGATTACCAGTGGCGTGAAAGATAGCAATAGACGGAAATGCCGGGATGAAACTCAGCTTTTTCGTCCATATTACGTTACCGGCCACATCCACGAGCGCAGCGCTGTCGGTGGTGGATAACACAAAAATGGAGTTTTGCGAAGTATCGCTCAGGCACAATCCCAGGATGGGTTTTGATGTGAATACCTGTTTATCCGGTAAGGGGGCTCCTGAGACGTCCCAAATGTGCAATAGTCCAGAATCATCGCCCAGGTACCACGACTGGCCTTCCAGCCGGGACATTGGCGCACACCGAGTTGGAGCTCCTAAGAGTAAAGTATCAATGCTGGTGACACCGGAAGTATTCTGACCCACCCAGTAGGCTTTTTCTTTAGAAGGAATTAAAGCGATGAAACCGTCAACTGCTGTCACAATCGCCGGGGTATTGGTAATAGAATCCAACCGCGCCAACAGGGTGTCTGCTTTTAGCGAGTCACCGTGCAAATTGGATTCGTAAACCGCGCCCAAGGATCGCCCCAAACTATCGAATGCCTGGACCGCGCCACCGGGAGTAACCGTCAGAATCCAATCCGTTTTACCGTCGGCGTCGAAATCTAAGGCGGAAGGTGAAAGGCGTCTTGAGCTTTCAGCCAATTCCCGTGGGAAACCTGTTTGTGCCCAGAGATTGTTGACCCGGAAAAACATGATGGTATCAGCCCGGCTGATACCATCCACGTTCAACCCGGTGAGTCCGCCTCCGTAAGTGCGCGCAGCAGGATGAGTATCGTCATTGAACTTTATCACACTCAAAGAACTATTGGCAGCCAGAAAAGCAGGATTCCCCAGGAAAAAGAAGTCGCCCGACCACCCCAATTCCGTGCCCCAACCGGCATCGAAGAAGCCATAGCTATGGCCGATATCGAAAGCGCCGTCGGCTTCCACCAGCGCCACGCCGCGATGATTAAGGTCAGTGTTGATCTTGTTGCTGTCCAGCTTGGTTTCTATAACGCTATTATCCGCATGCCAGATAAGGATCCCCGCGCCGGGGATGCCGAAATCGTAATTATCCACCCTGGTAATGACCCCGAAATCGCCATCTATCACTTCAACTGTGTAGTCTTCGTTGATCCTCAAGCGGCGTCCTTGATTGTCCCAGGCATAAGTATAACCGAAAGAATCGGGATCGAAGGCGCGGTTTTCGATAAGGTAGTATTCATCCTGGTTCAGATCAATCCGGTAGATTTCATGCAAATTAGTTTGATTTCCGCCTCTGCTGGTCAGGTTGACATAGAAAGTGTCGAGCGTAGCGTCAGGAGTAATGATGACTGGTGTTTCCCAACCCATGTATGCCCGCGACCAGGCGCAAGGGCGCGAAGGAACCATACCGGCGAAGTTACCGGAACCCTGATCCATCAAATCAAATCGCCCTACTGCCGTGGAACCATCATTCGTGTTATATAATGCCGGAAGGCCCAGGCTATGAGCGAAGAGTAAAGCTTCCGTGCCGTTCATGGCGATTTCCACCGGCACTTCCTGCTGGTGCTCGCATTCCGGAAGCAGAAGTCCCTGCGTTATGGTATCGCCATTAACGATGATGGTGGAATCTAAATGGGTTGTCAAATCGCCGGGCGCAAAGTAAGCCGAGGGAATGTCGTGGGGGGTTTCATCAAAGCCGACGTTGAAATCCTGCCCCACACCGGCGTGGAAGATGATGAATGTGTTGTAGTCGGATGGATTGATGGAGGGATCAACTGAGGCAGCCAACCAGGCATCGCGAAAGAGCCAGGCCAACCTCATATTCAGTTCCTGCTGATTGTTGTTGTAATTATAATGCCACATCTGATGAGGCAGGTGATAGGCGCTATCGGGGTGCTGCGGATAAACGTCAAAGGTATCAACGGTAACTTGCCCTTTTGAAACTTCATCGAAATAGTTACCCAAAAAACGCAAGTGGTCTTCAAAATAGGCGCGGTTATGAGGAATGGCATCCACCAGCAGAGTGTTGGGAATCCCGGAGTCAAAAGTTCCATCACCGGTGGTAGTGAAGATGGTATCGGGGATGAAATCAACGCGAATCGCCAGAATGCGAGCGTGCAGCTCGCTCTGGATACTGGCCGGCGACCGATTGATCAGCCGGTTTTGCGGAACAGGAAAAGGAGTTGCGGCTGGGGCGGCTCCTGCCATTGCGGATAGGAAAACCCCCCATAACAGGGGGGTTATGAGTACGATTTGCTTCAACGCCAAACCTTTGATAGGTTATAGACCTAAATTCAGTGAGAAGATCATAGTATTGGTCAGTGGCGATTCCTTCCCAGCGGAAATGTATCCGAAGTCGAAACGATAGGATGAATACGCCAGCGAAAAGCCGAAGGTCATGGGGTATCTTTGCCCGAGAACATCGTGGTAATATCCCATCCGCAGGCCGACCAGGTTAGAATACCAGTATTCCATGCCGACGTGTGGGATAATTCCATCAATTTCGTTCTGAAATTCGTTGTTGCTCCAAGAAGAGAAGAGCGCAATGTAGAACGGTACCGCGCGTCCATCATCGTAACGATCCACCAACTCCTTCTCCAAATCCATGGTGACACTGAGTCTATTGAATTCGTTGTCAACCAATTTGTAAGATCCACCCACACGGATGGTCATGGGCAAGGGATCAGCTTGAGCGCGGTCAATATAAGAGATGGCCGGACCCATATTGGTCAGCGAAGCGGCTAAGGTTAAACCTCTCACGAATGCCTGACGGTAGAGAACGCCAACGTCTAAGGCTAACGAGGTTCCCACACCGGAACCCTGCTCAGCGCCGGTTCCCCGGTCGGACAAGTGGCTGTAAATGAATTTGGCGCCAACGCCGATGCCCAGTTTGTTGCTGACCGGCGAACCATAAGCCACCGTAAAGGCCACATCATAGCTGTGAAACGTTCCGGTTTCCTGTCCGGATTCGTTGGTGGCTGTGGTGGATCCGTAGTTCATGAAAGTGATGCCACCGCCCACGGTTCCCCATTCTGGAATGGGATGGGCATAGGAAAGATAACTGAAATAGAGATCCGAGAGGTGGAACTGAGGCAACCAATTGGCATACATCAACGACAACTGTTGCTTGTCCACAAAGGCCATAGCTCCGGGATTCCACCAGATCGTGGAAGCGTCATTGGCCTGGGCTACGAAGGCTTCTCCCATCCCTTCAGCTCGAGCTCCGGGAACCAGCTTCAGAAAAATTACTCCGGCTTCAGATGGACCATCCGCTTTTGCTGCCGTCACAGTGAAAACCAATCCCACCAACAGCATTACTCCCGCCAGTCGCCAATTCATCTTTGACCTCCGATACTCTCTCATTCTTAACCGGGTCATGGGGTTTCTATCCTCTTCTTTGGTGCTGTCATTTGCGATACTTATTTAACAAAAAGCCCGTGAACGGGTTTCAGGGAAAATGATCTTTTTGCTGGCCAACGGTAAAATATTATCGCAGAACCATCAATTTGCCGATTTTTTCCGCTTTATCGTATGCTCCCTGCGCGGTAACCTTGTAGAGATAAAGGCCATTGGAAATAGCGTCGCCCTGTTCATCGCGGCCATCCCAAACCAGCAGTGGATTATCGTAATCGAAATAATCGCTGACATAACCGCCTTCCAGGGATTTTATTAATCGGCCGGCTACGGTATAAATCTTGATGGAAATTTCCGCGGGATCGCTCAATGTGAAAGTGAAGCGAGTGGTGTTTTTCATAGGATTGGGATAGTTCAGCACGTCGCTCAAGACCATTTGGCCGGAAGCAGCTACGTTGACGCTGGCCTGCACACCGGCGGGATTATTGGCCGCATCCCAGGCAATAGCTTGCACAGAATGTGTCCCCGGTGACAATTGCCCGGATAAAAACTGATATTGAGCGCGCCCGGTAGTGCAACTGTTCAAATCGTAATTAAACGCTTCCGTCATGTCAATAGGCTGCTGATCATCCACTGTGACAGTGATGCCGTGCCCGGTGCTGCCGGTAAGGTTGATGCCGTTGCTGTCGGCGACTTGCACATATAAAATGGCCGTGGGGCTAACGGTATCACCGGAACGAAATGCCGGCGAATTAAAGTACAGACTTAAAGTCGGAGCGATCGTATCCTGCAGAGCCGTGGCCGATTGGCTGAAGTATACGGTGGTATCTGCGCCAGCTGCCGTGGCGTAAGTGCCAAGCGAGCTTTCCCCTGGATAGGCGTAAATTGAATACCGCCCTCCTGGCCCTCCGTAACTCATGTCCACCGGCACGATAAAAGTGGTAGTAAACTGCCCGTTTTCCACGCTGCAATCACCCCTAAAAATAGCATTACCCGACAAGATATAAGTTAAAGTATAAATCGGTAAGGGGTTATTATTCATTTGGTAGGAGATCTGGGTGCGGGTGTCAAATACTTTCAGATGGGCAATGCCTTGGAAGGAGCTAACAGGTGTCCCACCAGCTGTACGGATATCGCCAGTTAAAGTGACCCGTTGTAAAGCGCTTAAAGTGTCCTCTGCGGTTGAATCCAGATATACTGATAGTTCAGGGATGGCCAGTTTCATCACCGGGTCACCGAGCAAATGATATTTTTCGTTATTGTAGTTGCTGGGTGAATAGATGGAATGATTGTAAAAGCTGGCCTTCGCACGCATCAAAGCTTCGCCCAATCGCCTGCCACCCGGTTGCGAAAAGAACTCCTGATAGAGTTTGTAGAGAAAATCGCGATTAGAATCTCCGGTAGTGGTGCGCGTGGCGGCGATAGAGGCTATTGCTCCACCACCCGGTAAGGTCATCATGGCTTCGGGCATACTTTGATCGAAGGGGCTATCCCAATATGCCCAGTCGCAAGTGGCGGCGATGAATAAGGGCAGTTTAGAGCCATTATTCAATAAGGGCAGATCACGATTTTGGAGAAAGGTGCGTTCATCCGCCCAAACTGTGGGATTCCCATGACCAACGAAATTCACCAGCAGGCGTCCTTCGTTGATGCCGGCGATCAAATCGGCGGTGGCGCCGGGTTTGATCAACCCGCCGCCAATGGGATCCCAACTGGAGGGGTACTCAGTCAAGTAGATTTTATCCAGATTCATGTATCGCGGAACGTAGTGTTCGGCCAAATATTCCGTGTCCTCGATATGATCTCGCTCGTAATGACCTTGTTCGGCGTGATGTTCATCGTCCGCCACAAAGGTCATGATGTCTTGCCAGGGGCCGTAATGATTCCCCGTCTCGTATTCGACCAGCCTGGTGATTAAAGTCTGGAGCTCGCCCGAGGATTGTACCGGCCATCGCCCCAGCGCCAATTCGGGATAACACTGGTTGTTGTCGGTTGGTTGGAAGTAGGCATACCAATCATCCGTGCACCGACCGCCGGCTACGAACGGAATAACCCAGTTGGCGTCATTGTTGTTCAGCCGATTCTTATAATCGAAATCGCCGTCGCCCACGAATAGGACATAAAGAGGCGAGACTGCCCAGTTGTAAGGCGGCAGCGTCGTTTTCAGGAAATCGCGGATGGCGGCCGGGTCTACCAAACCCCAGCCGAAATCATCGAATATATCGCTGACGCGCACTCGCATCACGTCCATCGGTGTGGGCGCTTGCGTTTCCCGGTAGGATTCCAACTCGGAGGCGGCTTCGTAAAATTCATCGCCGCAGATCAACAGTTCGTCCGCGCCCAAGGTGCTGTAGAGATTGGCATATTCCTCTCCGCTGCGCTGATCTTTGATAATGGAAAGAGGGGCAGACAACGCATTGGCATTAAGCGCGATATAACGACGTGGTAGAGTCGTGTCGCTCAGATCAATGAAGGTGGCCGCATGAATTGATTTCACGTCCGCGAAACTGCTTACATCGAAGATCCAGGGGGATGACAATCCGCTGGCAGAGAGGTTATAAAGCGCCTCTCCATTGGCTTTGGGACTGAAAAAATTCAGCTTGCCTGTGTTCGTGGCCAAGGTTCGGGTATATTCGAGCTCGAAATAGTCGAGGTAGGCGCTGCCATTACTGGAATGCTCCAGACGCAAGGTGTTGGTTCCACTCTGGAGCAATCCAACTGGAATGGTGACGTTGCTGGAGGAATTGGAAGTCGTATAAAAATTGTTGTTGTTCAAATAGACTTTAAAGGTGTTAGACCCTGTGAATAGAAATTTCAGCACCAAAACACCCGTTGAGGAAACGTCCACATTTTCAAAGTTGAAATTATAACTGCGACTGGCGGTGCCGAAAAAAGTATCACCCCAAAAATCGGGCATTTGGGTAGGCAGATTGTATTGATCGTAGGTGACGTATATTTCCTTTTCATCGTAATAGTAGGCGCGAGTGGTAATGGGATTCAGATGATAGGATCCTGACAACCCCAAAGACGACATTCGTTTTCCTGCGGGCGCGTTCGAATCACGGTTCACGTTCAGCCAGTAAACATCCAAATCGGTGTACGGATTGCGGTAGTGCTGAAATCTTCTGGTGGAAGCATTCCACTTCCACTCGTGAACGGCTTTCCCGTAAAACCAGATCTCATCGCCGGGATCGAATCGGTCGTCATCTTCGCCTTGAATCAGAATGGCATTTTCGATGGGGCCTTGGGGTCGAGGCACATTCAAATTCTTAGGAAGAACTTCACCCCCGTTGTTGAAAATACGCAGTGTATGGGGATCCAAACCTTCCAGGTTTATGCCCGCGTTGACCAAATCGGCGTAGGTCAAACGGTACATGCCGCTGGCGTCAATTTTGATCTTATATAAATCACCGGTTGGCCAGGGATCGGTGAGTTCCGCCATAGCTTGGCGTGGTTGCTTCCAGCTCTTTACGGGACCTTGCCAGTTTACGATCAGATCCTGGTAATACTCATCCTCCAGAGGTCGAACCGGCGCGCCGGAAAACGAACCACTGCCGCCCTGAATCCGGATCTGGACGTCCACAGAATCCATGGAAAGCAACCCGCCGGTCGAAGAGGAAAATCGGAAGGGGTATATGGCTATGCGAACAACGGTCAAGTCGCGATAAGATTGCGGGCCTTGCATTTCGGCCCAGGAAGCCGGGAAAGGTGTATGGGAAGCATAAAAGGCTGGATCTTCGGTATAAGTACGGATCGTAGATCCACCCGGCTGTGGGGTTTCGGTGGGAACGGGTTCGGGGAGACCGGAAAGCGAACTGGTCGAGTAAGGAATTAATGAAGCTAATATTGGTACTGATCCCGGTGGAACGGCCAGCCAAATGACTCGGGTTGGCAATTGCGGAGCGCCGGCAGGCCAGTTGACTCCAGCTCCTTGAACGATCGGAGTGCTATACTCCCGTTCTTCAATCTGAGACTGCCGCCAGGAAGTATCCCCTTTGCGATAGCGGACGGAAATTGCTTCTGCATCGTTGCGCAGGAGCGTCACATCCTCTGAGGCTCCGGCAGGCTGGTATAGCAGGAATAGCGCCAGAAAACGGGGCCAAAACCACATCGCAGCCTTGTACCCGTAGCCAGGGCCGAAGGTTGTTCTCAAAAGGACTCCGCCTCTTCGATTAAAAAGTTGGGGATGTCGTCCTTGATGCTGTACTTGAGGCGGCAATGACGGCACACGAATTCGTGTGGTTCGGTTTGATACTCCAGTTCACCCTTGCACTTGGGGCAGGCGAGAATATCCAAAAGCTCTTTGGGCAGCATGGTCTCTCCTAAAGGAATGCTTACTGTCAAAACTCACCGCAAAGCATACAGGTTCCCCTGAGGGTCTTTTTCACTGATTCAAGCTGACTACACACGGGCAAACAGCACCGTTTTTTCGTAGCCGCGAGTTTTCGCGCAACGCTTGCAGGTCGTGTGCCAGTAATAGACTACAGTCGGGTCCAGATGAGTTCGATCTCGAGTGAATGTTTTCAGCTCCTGAAGAGCTTGCCCCATTCTCGCGCCTGATCCTTTGACGACACGCGACAGTATGCGAGCATTATCGAGAGGTTCCACATTGGCGTCATATTGCTCCGGATCCTGGATTTCGACCAGAATGCGACCCTGGAACATCCCCGGTTGATGCAGCACCAAATCAGGAATGACCAGTTGGTAACCTTTGTGAGCAAGGTCTTGCTTCATTTTTTTGACTTGAACGTCAAATCCCATAGGGAAGCTGAAAATATGCCGGACATACTCGAAGTAGAAGAATTTGCCGTTCCAGGTCTGATCTTTCATGTGCCAGTCCTGGTCATTGATTTCAGGACAGTTGCAGGCTGTTTTGGGAGGCATGATATCTCCGCTTTTATCGGGGTTTATTTTTTCCTGAATACCATTTTTATCGGTACGCCGGAAAATCCGAAATTTTCACGAAGGGCTCGTTCCAGATAGCGGCGGTAGGAGGTTGTAATGCCCTCGGGACGGTTGCAGAAGAATCCGAACAGGGGTGGTGTTGTGCGTATTTGGGTAACATATTTGATGCGCACCCAATGGCCTCGATACGAGGGTGGCGGTGTGTGCTCGATGATAGGTTCCAGTACTGCGTTGAGCTGCGAGGTCGTTATACGACGAGTGCGCTGCTCCTGTATTTCAAAGCTGATCTCCAATGCTTTAATCAACCTCTGCTTTTGGAGGGCGGAAACGAAGAGCATCGGCAAGTGGCTAAAACGGCCTAAAATCAAATGAAGACGCTTTTCCCAATCAATCGCAGTAGTATGATCCTTCTTTACAGTATCCCACTTATTCATCATCAATAGAATGCCCTTACCGGCTTCGTACACCTGATCAATAATGCGCATATCTTCGGTAACCATCCCCTCAGTAGCATCCATCACCAACCAGACGACGTCGGCCCGTTCCAGGGCGCGAGCTGTGCGCAACTCGCTATAGAATTCCACCGATTCCTTTGTTTTACCCTTGCGGCGCAATCCGGCTGTATCCACCAGGATCACTTCCTGCCCCTGAAAACGCAGGGGAGTGTCAGTGGAGTCCCGGGTGGTGCCGGGGATTTCAGAAACAACTACAGACGTTTTTCCCGTCAACGCGTTTACCATAGACGACTTGCCCACGTTGGGTCGCCCGAGGATGGCGATGCGCAAACTTTCCTGATGGGGTTCCTCCGAACTTTCGGGAAAATCAACCACGGCATCCAACAGATCGCCGATACCCCTCCCGCGCATGGCTGAAACAAAATGAAGCGATGAAAATCCCAACTGATAGAAATCCCTTGGATCCTGATCTCGAATATCGTCATCGGCTTTGTTGATGACTGCTGTTATCGGTTTGTTGAGCCGATGAAGAAACTTTCCAATGACCATATCCCAATCTGTGACTCCGGTTTCCCAATCGAGGACGAATAAGATGCGAGCGGCCTCATCGGCAGCAAATTCCACCTGTTCCCGCACAGCTTCCAACATGGGATCTTGAGTACCTGGCAGAAGGCCTCCGGTGTCAATCAGCGCAAAAGGCCGGCCCTGCCACTGGGAAGTGGCATAGATACGATCCCGAGTAATGCCCGGCTCTTCGTGAACGATGGCCTTGCGTTTGCCCAGAATGCGGTTGAACAGAGAGGATTTCCCCACATTAGGCCGACCCACAATTACCAGTGCGGGAAGTTTCATGCTGATTCCCCCTCTTTTTCAGGTAAGATCATAGCCTCCCAACACCCATCAAATGCTTTCACCGGCACTCTGATCCTTGCAGATATTCTCCCTGCGGTCCAGTCATCCAGAAGGACCCCGTCGGTATTCAAACATGACGGCGGCAAGTAAATCATATCCACTGACCGTTGATTGGCCTTTTTAAAATAATCCTCAATCCCAGCGACGATGTCCTGTCCGCCCAATAATCCGGCGACCGTGACGCTATTGCCCAGCAAGTGGTTTTGGATCGGAATAATTTCGATTTCCAAACCGTCGCAAGCGGAGGTATAAGACAGCGCTATTTCTTTCAGAGTCGCAGCAGCAGATTGACCTGTCACCCAGAACAGCCTGCGGGGTTCATCGAGTTGGGTGGGTAGTTTGTCTAAAGCGTTGAACGCCTGGGTCATCGTCCAGCGGACTAATCCCACTCCATTGTCCAGTTGGGGATAGTCTTCATAGTCTGCCTCCTCGTAGAAGGATTCACCAGCAATCAACAATAACTCATCCGCCGGGAATACCCATCGGCTGCCGGTCTCTTTTAGCATCCTTGCTTGCGTTTTTCTTACCAGATCCAGCGTCGTTTTTGCCCCTTCTATTGTTACAGGTCGGAGGTTTTCCAGAGCGAATCGGTGCGAGGTCAATCCCACGGGAACAATCGAAAGCGACGCCAAACCGGGAAACAATGGCCTCAGTTCATCTAATGATCGTCGTAGCGCTTCGTCATCGTTGTAGCCCGGAACCAAAACAATTTGACCGTGAATTTGTATGCCCCCGGCGATCAGCTTTTTCAGCAGAGGCATGACCGGCGCTCGTTTCAATCCTAGCAAGGCGCCCCGCAGAGCCGAATCGGTAGTGTGAATGGAAACGTAGAGTGGCGATAACCGCAATCGCAGTACCCTCTCCAGATCACGTGAATTGAATCCCACCAGAGTCAAGTAACTGCCAAAAAGGAATGAGAAGCGATAATCTTCATCTTTAACATATAATGAAGACCGCAACCCAGTTGGCAGTTGCTGCACGAAACAAAATATGCAATTGCAGCGACAGGTTCGCACAGTCAAAGGTTCAAGTTCCCAACCAGGCTCCGACTCGCTTCCGCAATCAAGAGTCGTTTCCAGAGTTCCTGAACCCCTCTGCACCAGAAGGGAGACTGGATCCGAGCTTAAATAAAAATGCAAATCCAGCACGTCTTGCAGTGCATGACCGCCAAGCGACATTAGACGGTCTCCGGCCCTCAGACCGGCGTGGAAGGCTGGGGTGTTCGGGTGAACTTCGATTAAAGTGACGC
Organism: Calditrichota bacterium; assembly: GCA_020051775.1. GTDB lineage: Bacteria > Electryoneota > B3-LCP > B3-LCP > B3-LCP > JAGVQJ01. Next base: position 34,778 of record JAGVQJ010000033.1, read on the forward strand.
CGGCATCTCGCATAAAGTCTCTACGCAACATGAACACGCCCCCGATCAGGTCGGGGGCGTACAGAGCGGCTGACGGGGCTCGAACCCGCAACATCCAGCTTGGGAAGCTGACACGCTACCAGTTGCGTCACAGCCGCATGGCCTTATTATACGCCATTTAAACGGTAAAATCAAGGGAAAAGTTTGCGCGTATCGTTTAAGCTGTGACGCACCGGATTATCCTGATTGCTGTTCTATAGATATCAATTCACAAATGGATCAGATCGCCTTCTGAAGGGTGCAGGATTTCCAACTTACTTTTTAGAGTCTCCGCGCGCTTTCTACAATGATCCACAATGACATCAATATCGTCATCACCGTGATGTGGCAGGTGGTGGCAGAGAACAAGTTTACGCGCTTGAGTTGAAATTCCAACCAACAACGCATCGTGCGCCGAACTAAGCCCTTCACCTTTGTGAAGAGCGTATTCATCATCGGCAAAAGACGCGTCGGCAATTAACAGGTCCGCTGTTCGGGCGAATTGTACGACCTCACGATCCAAACGCGCTAAATACCGGTCGCCCTCATCATCCTGTATCAAAGACTGGTTGGTAGCACGGTAAGGTTCATTATCTGAGAGATATACAAGACTTTTGCCCTGATATTCGATGCGAAAACCCAGAGTCAATCCAGGATGGTTTAAATAATAATAGCTCACCTTGGCTTCACCAACGTTCGTGACTTCCTTCAGTTCATGAAAAACGAGTTCCATCATCAGTCGGCCATCCGGAACCGGAAAATATTCACCTGCCTGGGCGCCTCGGAACAGACCCAGTAGAACGTCATCCATACCGGCAACGCCATATACCCTGAGGGTTCCCGGCGAGCGGTAAGCCGGTTGGAAATAAGGAATGCCTAAGAGGTGATCCCAGTGAGTGTGGGATAGAAACAGGTGAATATCCAGCGGCTGTTCTCCCTTTTGTGCCACCAGTGCTATTCCCAAATTGATCAATCCAGAACCGGCGTCGAGGATGATCAAAGTACTCCCGCACCGAACCTCGACACAGGCGGTATTACCGCCGTATCGGACTGTGTCTTTCCCACAGCGAGGCGCTCCACCACGTAGACCCCAGAATCGCACATCCATGTTAAATTTCAGCTTAACAACTGGCTGACCTTAATTTGAAGTTCCCCAAGGTCAAAAGGCTTGATCATGACCGCATCCGCGCCACTCGCCAGGGCCTTCTCGACGTCTCGATTGAAGGATTTGGCGGTAAGAACGAGTATCCTGGTTCTCACTGCTTCAGGATTTTCCCGAATTTTGCGCATGACCTGAAGCCCATGTTTGCGTGGCATCATCAAATCACAAATCGCAAGATCGAAGACTTCCTTGACGATCCATTTCAGAGCCGCTTCGCCGTCAAAAGCATAGCGGATTGTGCGATCCTCGCCCGCAACCGCTTTTGCTATAAGATCTACTATAGCATGGTCATCGTCAATGATGAGAATTCTTTTCATGGAAGCGAATTGTATTTAGCCTCTTTGCCGCTAATCACCAACCTTTTCGAGGAAGGTTTGGAACCAGGATTGAGTTCGAACGGCACTCAAGTCCGGATCGTTTTCCAGGTGATTACGACGAGGTATCTTACCATGACTTGGTCCATTTTCGAGCCACTTGCGGCACTCCTCCACCCGACCGCGCAGAGCGGCGATACAGGCCAGGTTATAGGATCCGCTGCCGGGGGAAATCACTTCGGCCTGATGCAGTTTATCCACCGCCAAATCAAAGAACGCAATGGCTTCCCCCGCCGATTTCATCTGCGCCTGCGCGATCAACGCTGCTCCCCAAGCATTCAGCGCCGGAATATATTCCGGGTCAATCGCCAGTGCCGCCTGGTAAATCTGGCCGGCTTTCTCGAATAGTTTATCGGCCTTATCACCCTGAGCTCGCTCAGCTTTGTCGGCCAGTTGGTCGGCATTGCGTTTCAGTTCTTCCAAGGTTTCCATAGTACCGATTGCATAAAGATATTTTCACCATGCGTATTGAACTCTCGCACCTATGATTATTCCACTTTGGCTGATCCGATGTTGATCAGAAGATAATTTGAAGAACTCAAGTACTTATGCGCAACTCGGTGAACGTCTTGGGGCTGAACTTCCTTCAATTTCTCCGGTAGTGACTCGAAGAAGCCGTAGCCTAATCCCAACGCCTCCCAACTTCCCAGACCTTCAGCAACACCTTGATTGGTCTGCCAGGACATCCGATGACGCGTGATTTCATCCTGTTTGGCTATCTCCAACTCCGGAAGAGCAATCGGTTCGGATAAAAATACTTGTAAATCTTGCAGGATGCCGGTTCGGGCTATGGTAAAATTCTGATCTGATACGCCCATTTCAAAGTAAAATCTTGATTGACCAAGACGAGGAAACATCCGCGTCCACATGCGGTAAGCAATTCCCTTGTCGTAGATCCACTTGTAAAACAGACGCGTACTCATCATCCGCTTGGTCAACACCAAGGGTAAGAAATCCTTGTCTTTTACGCCCACCGTCAAGTAGGCGATATCAAAGGTGTTCTGACCTTTATGACTGACAACCTGGCGCACCCGTCCGCTCAAGGATGGATGATCTTGGATGAGATTAAACTGCGGCGCTTTTCCCTTGGGTTGATCCCGCCAATGCACCTTGAGAAGGGCGAGCAATTCCGAAGTCCTGAAGTTCCCCACTGCGGCGACGACGATATTGCCGGGTACGAATGCACGCTTATAATGGTTTTCGACGTCTTTCCTTGTCAGCAGGTTGACTTCGGCTTCGACTCCGATAACCGGGTTGCGGTAGGGTGAATTCTGGTATAAATCCTTCTGGATTTCAGCGTGGGTGTACTCCCAGGGCTGATCGGGGAGGGATTTTATCTCCTGGATTTGAACCTCGCGAGCCTTGCTCAGCTCCTCCATCGGGAATGTTGCGTGAAATAACATTTGATCCAAAAGCAGCAGGCCACCTTCCATTTGGTCCGACAATCCAGAAAATCCGGCCTGCAAGTAATCTTCCGCGGCAAAATTCCACAGGTTAATACCCAATTCATCTTTTCGCGCCTGGAAATTTTCGCGTGTGAAATCCTCAGTTCCTTTGTCCAGCAGGGATGCCGTCAAATTCGCTAAGCCGGCATTGCCTTTGGGTTCCAGCCATTGACCTCCTTTGATAAAGGCGGAGACGCAAACGGTTGGCGAGCTGTGATCTTCCCGTAAAATCAATGTGAGGTCGTTCTCTAATTTGACATATCGCGTTGTGATCACAAAAGGATCTGTGGGCACAGTATTTTCCCGCACTGTGTAAGACTTCACCTGAGACGCATAATCAATTTGAGAAGCTTTGCTGGGGTGAATCACCGAGAGAGTTGCTTGCGACACATCCAGATAGTCTTGCGCGACACGTTGCACGTCTTGAGCAGTCACGGATCGTATCAACGCGATCATCTGATCCAACACTGGAAAGGCACGGGCAACGTGATAGTGCACCATACTTTGAGCTTGACCCTTAAAGGTGGCATTGGATAATATATGATCAGCGATGAGTTTTTCTTTAGCAGCTTCCAACTCTTTTAAAACCACCCCTGAACGCACCAGTTTTTGAATGACGGCGAAAGTCTTGCGAATCGCTTTATCTTCTTTATTTGATTCGCACTGCAAGCTCACGTAAAGCAGCGAGACATCCCGCAAAAAGTCAGCATAGCAGTAATCCTCAAGCGCCAAATTCTCTTCGAGCTTCAAGGCTTGATCCAGACGAGAATGCGAGCCACCGCCCAGGATCTGCGCCATTACTTTCAAGGCGGGCATGTCGGGGTGAGACATGGGAGGAATATGATAGCCGATCAGCGCATAACTGGAAGTGACCGACATCGTGTCTGTCGTTTGCCGAAAAGTTTTTTGTCGCGGTTCAATTAAATCCAGTTCAAAACTGCTGTGGCCCGGTTGGTATTTGCCGAAGGCGCCCTTGAGGTCGGAGATCATCCTCTCAGTTTCAAAATCTCCCACTACGGCCAAGACAATCTGGTTGGGAACATAGCGCTCTTCGTAGAAAGTGCGAAGTTGGTCATAAGTGGCGTTTTGGATGACTTCGGGTGTGCCGATGGTGGTGGGAAAGTAAGGATGCGCGGTAAAGGCCGCCTTCATCAAGTTTTCCTGCAACCGACCTTGAGGATCGTCCTGCACCGACATGTTATATTCTTCCATAACGATGGTGCGTTCCTTGATAATGGATGCGCTGTCAGGTTTCAGCTCCATCAGAAAGTCGGTGTATCGCCACAAAGCTTCAGGGAAGTTTTCGGTAGGCACGGTGAAGGCATACAGGGTGCCGTCATCGTAGGTGTAAATTTGTTCTTCACCCAGAGATGACATCCGGCGGCGGAACTCGGTTTGGGCTTGCTTAGCGGACCCGCCGCGAGCGATTAGATGCTCGTAGAAATGCGACAATCCGGCGATGTCCGGAGTTTCGGTGCGACTGCCGCCGTCCACGATAGCATAGAGGGCGATGAGCGGCTTGCTGTGATCTTCCCGGGTGTAGAGCGTCAGGCCATTGTCGAGGACGGTGACGCGGGTGTCGGAAGCGGCGAAGGCGAGTATAGGTAATAAGCAGATTGTTAGATAGAGTAGACGTTTCATGTAAGATCCTAAATTATTTCTTGATTATGACAAAATATCTGCCTATATTATCCACCCGAATCCTGTGCGGCATTTGAATTAACCATTTCCGAAAGGTTCTATCTATCTGGGGGAGGATTGGATCATGCATAAACTTAGGATTCTGATAACCGTTCCTTTCAGTATTTCCATAATAATCGGTTGTACTGAAAAAGCACCAGTTCAGCCCAATCTCTCACCCGAAATTTTCAGTATTGTCACCTCAACAGTTTTAACTGACTACAGGTTACCGGTCGTGCTCTTCTGCGTGGCCTACGACTTCGAGTTTGATCCGCTCAGCTATCTTTGGTCTTGCACTTCCGGTAACTTCCTGGGAGGCGCAACGAATGATACCGTCGTCTGGCAGGGCGCAAAGCCATCCGGAACAGACACTCTTACATTCACCATCGCTGCAGAAGTAACTGATGGTCATTCCAATACGCGAGACAGCCTTCAAATCAAAGCTGTCAACGGAGATTTGTACTATGACACCGGAGAACCATTCGTGGACGCACCCGACACGTACGGCCTTTATAATGGTGTTTGGGATGCAGGTGAAGTTTTCTTCGACCTGCCCAGTTCGCGCTCAAATCCTGCGGTGGGCGATTCGCTCTATGAATTTCCCACTTTAAACGGATCGTATGACAATACCAATGGATATTTCGATGAATATGAACTATTCACAAGGCCGGGTGATATTTCTATTGACCCTACCTGGCCTATATTGTATACTTACAATGTCTACAGTCATGGCGCTGACTGGCAAACCAATTTCTGGCTTTACGACACTCTACATTCCACTTGGACGGATCGCAACAGCGATGGTTTATTCGAACCGCCCTGGTAACAGTCGCCTCCAACCCTAACGGCACTTCCTTTCCGAGTCATAGGGATATGCCGCCAATTGAGGCTTTTGAATAGTGTTACCGACTCGCTTGAACGTTAAAGAGAAAAGGCGGGGTGATTAACCTTCCCCGCCATTTACTTTCAATGATCATTTGACTGACTTGATCGTTTCCACCAGCGCATCCATCTCCTCTTTGGTGCGCTTTTCCGTCACCGCCAGCAGAAACATATCTTTCCAATCGGGATTAAACTTCCCAAGCGCCGGGCCAACCAAGAAGCCCTTGTCGCTTAACTTGTTCAGCAGGTTTTTCACGTCGCCCTGGTAGCGAACCGGGAATTCCTTGAAGAATGGCTGTTTGAAGGCGACCCGAAAACCCGGTAGAGAGGCGATCCGATCTGCCAGGTAATGTGTTTTCTGCAGGCACAGGTCGGCCAACTCTTTTAACCCTTCTTCCCCGAGCAATTCCAGCGTTGCACAAGCGGCCAGAGCACATAGAGCTTGATTTGTGCAGATGTTAGAGGTAGCTTTTTCACGCCGGATGTGCTGTTCACGGGTTTGCAAGGTCATGACAAAACCGCGTTTGCCGTTCACATCAGTGGTAGCGCCGATCAACCTGCCCGGGATGCGCCGCACCAACTCTTTTTTCGCCGCGAAGATACCAAGATACGGCCCACCGAAATTCAAACCGTTACCCAAACCCTGGCCTTCGCCGGTGACGATATCCGCTCCCAGTTTTCCGGGAGCCTCCAGCAAGCCCAATGAAATGGGATCGGCGGATACGACCAGCAGCGCTTTAGCGTCATGCGCTACCGGCGTAAAGTCGGCGATGTTCTCCACAAGACCCAGGAAATTTGGATTCTGGATCATCACGGCGGCGGACTCTCCGACGCGTCGGCGAATATATTCCAGATCCGTCAATCCCTCCACCAGTGGGATGATCTCTATCTCGATGCCAGCGGCATGAGCATAGGTTCGCATTACCTCTAGATAATGGGGGTTGACTCCCTGGCTGACCAGCACTTTTTCGCGTCGGGTTTGCGCAGTAGCTACCAGCATGGCCTCAGTTAGAGCTGTGGCTCCGTCGTAGTGGGAGGCATTGGCGGCGTCCATGCCGGTAAGATGGCAAATCAGCGATTGATATTCGTAAATGGCCTGGAGTGTTCCTTGGCTGACTTCAGCTTGATAGGGTGTATAAGCGGTGTAGAATTCGCTGCGCGACAGGATGGCATCCACGGCGGCTGGGATGAAGTGATCGTAAGCGCCTCCACCGAGGAAACAGGCGCTGTTACCGGCCGATTTATCCAGAGCGGCGAGGTTTTTAACTTGCGCCAGGGCTTCCAATTCGGATAAAGACTCGGGCAGATTGAGCTTCGTCTTCAGCAGTAGTTCCTTCGGGATGCAGGACAATAGTTCTTCGAACGACTTGACGCCGATCTTTTCTAGCATTTCCTTGATATCTTCATCCGTCTGCGGTAAGAAGTGTTTCATCTACGCCTCGCCAACCAGATTTTTATACTCATCGGGACTTACCAAGTCAGCTTTCTCAGAAGGATCGGAAACCTTGATTTTGATCATCCAACCGTTTTCATAGGGGCTGGTATTGATGGTTTCCGGTGCATTCTCAAGCTCATTATTGATCGCCACGATTTCTCCGGAAAAGGGTGCGAACAGATCGCTGACCGCCTTGACGGCTTCGATGGTGCCAAACGCCTGCCCTTTCGTGACCTGATTACCCACCTGCGGCAGTTCCACGAAAACGACATCGCCCAGTTCGCCCTGAGCGTAATCCGTGATTCCGATTATGGCTATGTCGCCTTCCAAGCGCGCCCATTCATGGTCTTTGGTGTAAAGCAGATTGGATGGAATATTCATTTTTTAGTCCTCCAGATTCAGGTATGTCATTATCAGCCTTAAAACCCGGCCTTACATTTTTATTTCATAAACTGCGCCAGAAAACCCGTCGTCGCCTTCCCCGCAATGAATTCTGGATGGTTTAGGATTTTCTTATGAACCGAGGTGGTCGTGGCGACCCCCTCGATGACCATCTCCTCCAGTGCACGGCGCATGCGGGCCAGAGCTTCGTTACGGTCGTGCCCAAACGCGAGCAACTTGGCAATCAGCGAATCATAGTTAGGCGGGATGGTATATCCGGCAAAAACGTGGGAATCTACGCGTATCCCCGGCCCGCCGGGAAAGTGCAATTCGGTGATGCGACCTGGTGTAGGTAGAAAATTCTTCTCGGGATCTTCAGCATTGATGCGGCATTCGATGGCATGGCCTTCCAACTTAACTTCGTCGTTGTGCAAACCAATCGGTTGACCCATAGCCGCCAAAATTTGATATTTTACTAAATCAGCACCGGTAACCAATTCGGTAACCGGGTGTTCCACTTGAATGCGGGTGTTCATCTCCATGAAGTAAAATTTCCCATCTTCATTCAACAGAAATTCAATGGTACCCGCTGATTCATATCCCACGGATTGCGCCCCGGCAATGGCCGCCTCCATCAACTGGCTCCGTAACTCCGGCGTCACGGCCGGTGAGGGGCTCTCTTCGATAAGTTTCTGATGGCGGCGCTGTACCGAGCAATCACGTTCTCCGAAGGCGAGGATATTTTTATCCGGCAAACCTAAAAGTTGCACTTCGATGTGGCGAGGGTTCTCTAAATATTTTTCAATGTAGAGGTCACCGGACCCAAAAGCGGATTCAGCTTCAGCACGAGCCATTTCAAAGTTGGATTCCAACGCTTCGGCAGAGCGAACGATGCGCATCCCCCTTCCGCCGCCACCCGCTGAGGCTTTGATAATGACCGGATAACCGATTCCTTCGGCCAGGTGACGACCTTCCTCGGCATCGGCTACTATGCCTTCGCTGCCGGGGAGCACCGGCACACCGACCCCCTGCATGGTCTTACGCGCTATGGCTTTGTCGCCCATGAGATTCATCGTTTCGGGCTTGGGGCCGATGAAGGTCAGCCCATGCATGGCGCACATTTCAGCAAAATCAGCGGATTCCGCCAGGAATCCATAGCCGGGATGGACTGCGTCTGCTCCGGAAATTTCTGCGGCAGCGATCAGGGATTGCGGTCGCAAGTAGCTCTGCGAAGCGATTGGCGGGCCGATGCAAACGGATTCATCTGCGAAGTAAACATGCAGACTGTCGCGATCGGCCGTGGAATATACCGCTACGGTTGGTATACCCAATTCCTTGCAGGCGCGGATGACTCGTAGAGCGATCTCGCCGCGATTGGCGATCAGAATTTTTTTAAACAAGTCGGGAAGGACCTAAGAGTGTGGAGGCTACATTTCATTCGGAATAGTAGTAGTTATACGGATTCGATGTTAAAGAGCGGCTGATCGAATTCCACCGGCTGAGCGTTTTCGACTAATATTTCTACCACCCGGCCGGAATATTCCGCTTCGATCTCGTTCATCAGTTTCATCGCCTCGATGATGCAGAGCGTTTGTCCTTTCTGTACCAGATCGCCCACTTGAACGTAAGGTTCGGCGTCCGGTGAGGGAGCGCCATAGAAAGTGCCCACCATAGGTGATTTGACCTGCTTGGCATTACGACCGGCCTCCGTTTGCGGTATTATGACCGCTGACTGGGGCGCTGCAAGGGTTGAGGAAATAGCGGCTTGAGGCATCATCATCGAAGGCATAACCATGCCTAATTGCCCGTTACTCGGGCCCGATTTCGATAGTCGGATTTTTCGCCCCTTATCGAAGATTTCGATCTCGTTGATCTGGCTGTTTTCCAAGAGGCGCACGAGTTTGCGAATTTCGTTGAAATCCACGATCGGTTCCTCCGGCTTTTTTTTCTCACTCATTACTTGGCTCGTTCCAGGTAAGTATTAGTCCGGGTATCTACGCGAATTTTATCGCCGATTTCGAGAAAGAAGGGGACAGATACGACCGCCCCGGTTTCCAAGGTAGCTGGTTTTCCGCCACCGGCGGCGGTGTCGCCTTTTACACCCGGTTCTGTCTTAACGATGGCCAGGGTTATGAAGTTCGGCAATTCAAAGACGATTGGTTCCCCCGTCTCTTCACGAAAACGAATCGTGCAGACTTCGCCCTCTTTTAAGTATTTTACCCGGTCGCCGATCATCTCTTTGGGAATATGAATCTGCTCGTAGGTCTGGGTATCCATAAAAACGAAATGATCAGCCTCCGGATAAAGGTACTGCATGGGCTTCTCTTCCATACGGACGGGGTCAATCTTTTCACCCGACCGGAAGGTTTGTTCGATCACTCGACCAGTTTTGAGGTTTTTAATGCGTGTGCGGACGAACGCCACACCTTTGCCGGGTTTCACGTGCTGGAATTCTACTACGGCCCATAAGTCGTCCTTGAATTCGATGACCATGCTGTTACGGAAATCTGCTGTTGTCGCCATTTTGTTTGCTCTCCGAAAAGGTTCCTCGCGCTGGAATTTTCTATTCTGAATTCAAAGCCATCTATTGTGATAGCGATTATTTAGGGTCCGCTTTGAAAAGCCTGCACATAAATATCGTGATAATAATTCCCCAACTGCCATTCCGGGTTGGTTGTGTCGGCCACCCCATAATGGCCGCCCGACGGCCAACCGGCACCAAACTGGAAATGCTTGTACGCCAGCAAATAGTGATACTGGTAGGGGCTACTGGAGCGTAGGTCATAATTAAAGAACGTCGGTAAGAAGAGAAACCGTTCGAGAAAGGATAGGGCTTGCCATGAGTCGAATGATCCGTCATAGCGATTGGGTCCGCCTAATAGTCCGCTGGGCCCGAAATCTCTGGCAACCTGCCATTCCCAATTGAAATATTGCGTGCTGTCGTAAAAATCCTGAGCATAGCCAACGTAATTGGAATTGAGGGGTGGATCGGGGAAGTTGGCCAGAGTGATGGTGACGTCACCGAAGCTATGGATCATTCCGGCGTCGAAGAAAATACGATAATTACCGTCTGCCAACCGGTTGCCACTGGAATCGATTCCATTCCAAAGTAACGTGTGGGTCCCGGCAGAGAGAACCTGATCCGATAAAATAATACTATCTGATCCTGATTCATTGACCGCATAGAGACTGGAATTCAGCTCCACAGGCAGAGTGAGGTTGATTAAAAGTCGCCCGGCGCCGGGTATGAAGGGATTTGGAAATGCACCGATACTAAGCCCGGAAAACCCGACCACCACCCAATCTTCCTGATCAATGGAAAGTGTGTCGCCGAATTCATTGCGTTCCGTGATCCCCACAAAGTGGCGACTTTCGGATGGCTCTGACGAATTGTCGAAGGCGGAGCATCCACAGATCAATACGGCAAAGAAACTGACCCCAACAAAAATGTATATCTTCTGTAACATCAACATTTTAGATTTCTATAAGTTTCTTAAACGCCGGCTCATCCAAGACGGTTATACCCAACGAACGCGCGCGATCAAGTTTTGATCCCGCCCCAGGTCCGGCAACCACGTAATCCGTTTTTGAACTAACGGAACCCGTTACGTTACCGCCCAACGCCCGGATGCTGTCAGCGGCTTGTTCGCGGGTGAAATTATCCAGCGTCCCGGTTAAAACGAAGGATTTACCAGCCAACGGTAATTCATTGTCAGGTTTGTTCTCTGCCTCAAATCTCACTCCTGCCCGACGCAACTTCTCGATGATTTCCAAGTTGGCCGGAGCCTGGAAATATTGATGGATAGACTGCGCCATTACCGAACCGATATCGTGGATAGTCTGAAGTTCTTCAATAGTGGCGGCTTGCAAGGTGTCCAGCGATTTAAAATGTCGCGCCAGAACGCGAGCAGCTCCGGCGCCAACGTGACGAATGCCTAATGCAAAAATCAGGCGTTCAAGGGGCTGGTTTCGTGACTTACCCAACGCTTCTAATAGTTTATGTGCGCTTTTCTCCCCCTTGCGTTCCAGAGTGGCTACCTGGTCAATGGACAGAGTATATAGATCTCCAGGATCTTTAACTAGTCCTTCAGCCACTAATTGTTCGATCAATTTCCAACCTAAACTCTCGATATCCATAGCGCCGCGGGAAGCGAAATGTGCCAGATTGCCTTGAATCTGCGCCGGGCAGGAGAGATTGACGCAGCGCCGGATCACTTCCCCGGCGGATCGCAACAGTGAACCACCGCAGGCTGGACAGAAATCGGGCATGATAAATGGCTTACTGTCGGACGGCCGGACAGATTCATCTACTGCGATGATCTTGGGAATGACGTCCCCACCTTTTTCCAGATAGATCGTGTCCCCGAGCCGCAGATCCAAGCGCTGGATCTCATCCTCATTGTGTAGTGTCGCTCGCCGGATGTGAGAACCGGCTAACGAAACAGGCTCAAGTTCTGCTACCGGAGTAACGGCTCCAGTGCGTCCCACTTGTAGCGTGATGCCGACTAATTTGGTGCGGACGCGCTGGGCTTTAAATTTGAATGCGGTTGCCCAGCGCGGCGATTTGGCGGTATACCCCAATCGCTCCTGCTGCGTAAAATCATCTACCTTTATGACCGTACCGTCTATCTCGTAGGGGAGTTCTGCACGATGTGTTCCCCGATCACGCCAAAACTGAATCGCTTCTTGAGCTTCATTGGCTGTCTGCCACTCTCGTGATACTGGAAATCCGGCCTCTTCCAGCCAGGTCAGAGATTTACTCTGAGACCAGCCCTGAGTTTCTATACCTGGGAACCAGAGACCATAACTTACTAATTTCAAAGGACGTGATGCCGCAATCCGGGGATCGAGATTTTTCAGAGTTCCACCGGTGGCATTTCGAGGATTTGCGAAAAGTGGATTGCCCTCGAGAGCTCGACGATCGTTCAAAGACTCAAAGGCAGCCTTGTCCATGTAGACCTCACCGCGCATATAAAAATCAGAGGCCGGAGGCGAAATGTTGATTTTCAGAGGGAGTGAGCGGATGGTTTTCAAGTTGGCGGTTATATCATCCCCAGTCTGACCGTCTCCCCGTGTAGCGCCCTGAGTAAACCGACTGTTCTGATAAAGCAGACTTACGGCAATGCCATCATATTTAAGTTCACAAATATAACGATAATGGGATCCTCCCAGGCCTTCCTTCACGCGCCGATCAAACTCTAAGAATTCCTCTTCGCTATAAACATTAGCCAGAGAAAGCATGGGGACAGGGTGGCGAACGGAAGCAAACTCCTTGGTAGGTTGGCCTCCAACTCGTTGCGTAGGCGAATCCAGAGCGATGAGCTCAGGGTTCTTCTTCTCGAGCGTCTCAAGTTCCCGCATCCGGCGATCGAATTCCTCGTCGGAAATTTCCGGGGCATTCAGAACGTAATACAGGTACTCATGTCTGCGCAGATCCTGGCTGAGGTCTTCGATCTGCTTCCGAATATCACGATGTGAACCCTCTTTGCTCATAATTACAGTGAAAACGCGAATTTCATCGAAAATAACAAATTTTTGTGTAATTTAATAAAATTTTGGCCAAATTTCAAGCGATTTCACATCTCATCACGATGAACAACAACACAGCCCCCTTGCGGGGGCTGTTTTATGTTTCAAGCCGTAAACCTACGGCTCTGTTGATTTTTCTTTATTCGCTGAAAGGACTACTCGACTCTGAATCTTCCGATTCCTCTTCCTGGAGTTCGATATAAAGCGGAGCTTTGTCCTTGGCGGCTTTAACAGTGCAATCCCAACAGTTTCCTTCGACTGAAAGCCATCTTGTCTCATTACCACAGGAACTGCAGATCTTCTTGAGGCTTCTCCGCCCATCTTTTTGCCGGGTGCGCTTGGCACGCTTGGCCCGTCCTTCATTGACCATAGTCATAGCATCCTCCTTCATTTATCATCGTGAGCGGGTAATCGTCAGGCTAATGATACATTATTGGATACCAAAAATAGTGATTGCCGTCACTTACCAACATTTTTCAGTTTCTGATAAAGCTCTTTTTGTTCTGCCGTTAAATCCTTCGGAATGGTGACGATGACGTTGATCAAAAGATCGCCGCGACCACCCCCTTTACGCGGCAATCCCTTTCCCCGTACTCTCAGTTTTTTCCCAGAAATTGTGCCGGCTGGGAGTTGGAGAGCGATTCTCCCGGCGGGAGTATCGAATTCTAATTTCCCGCCTAACGCCGCCTGATAGTCTGGTGCTTCCAAATCCATTTCCAAATCCCGCCCCTTTATTCGGTATTTGGGGTGAGGTTTTACCTTTAATCGCACTAAGATATCCCCGCTCGGACCGATACCATCGGGGGAGGGATTTCCCTGCCCGGCCAGGCGAATCAGATCGCTGTCTCCCAAGCCTGCGGGGATCCGAATTTTAAAAGTCCGACGATGTGTGACTTTACCTGTACCTTTACACGCTGAGCAGGTTTGCGCATCGTTCCTGCCGAGGCCCTCGCAGTTTTCGCAACGCCGGGTGACACTGATGCGAATCTGCTTGGCTTTTGGTTCCAACAGATCTTCAACCATCAGTGGCAGTTCCACTTCAATATCCGAACCGCGTTCTCCATGCATTTGTGTTGATTGTGAACGCTCTCGGGCTCCGCGTCCAAATCGCCCCCACAGAGCTTCAAATAAATCTTCGAACCCGCCAGATGTCGAGGAGGGCTCATCCCATCCACCAGTGAAAGGATCTTGACCGGAGGCGTCTCGCGGCTGCCCCCAGCCTGGCGGTGGGGCGTAGTCTCCACCGACAGAGCCGAAGAGATCGTACTGTTTGCGTCTCTGAGGATCGGAGAGAATACGATAAGCTTCACCCAGCTCTTTGAATTTCTCCTCTGCTTGGGTATTACCCTTATGCTTGTCGGGATGAAGATCACGAGCTCGGCGGCGGTAAGCCTTGTGAATCTCCTTTTGGTCGGCGCTCCGCGCCACCCCCAGTATATCGTAGTAATCTTTATTAGCCATATACTGCACACCTTGCGCACATTATACGCGAATGCAATTTTTCCAGTTGGCAAATCTTCGAAAACAAAAGCGTTCTCTGTAATAATTTCCCTTCGGACTTTCAAGCGCTCAACCGTTTACGAAGGTAACTTTAGCACCATCTTTACGTATTTTTGACATATGCAACAATTGCAACATCCATGCCTGAACAAGGTAGCGATTATTTGGGATTATCTACGGGTGAGTGTGCAAATTAATGCATTACAAAGGTAGGATGCCAAGCTTAACGGATCTAAAAGTGGAAATTCAAGAAGTCTCAATCATGAAAGTGAAAGTACCCATAATTTCGCAGACGCTTTAATCCCAATCTGATCATGGACAAATAACTTTCACCAGATTCGTGTTTGCAGCGGAAAAAATATCCGAGCAGGAAAATCCATTGATAGAGAAACAAGAGATTAAATTTTACTAATCTGCGAATCAAGGGGATTAAGCGTGGATGACGGACGCCGAAATAAAAAAGCTTCTGCAAGCGAACAACCTGAGAGATTTCGGGTTGATTCAATAAACTGCGAAAGAATATCGAACCGGGCATATCATCCGGTGTGTAGCCTTCCTTAAGGTAACCATGTTGTCGTGCTATCGCCTCAGTTCTTGTGCCGGGATGCGGTTGATACAGGGAACACCAGGGATGATCGGTTTTAGCCCGGGCGTTCAATTCCATGGTTTGCAAGGCTTCGTCCAGGGTCTCCGTAGGACAACCTAACACATTGTAGGTTGTCACTCGAATCCCATAACGATGCAGCAATTCAACTGCATTGATAAACTGTTCATTGCTGAATTTCTTGCCCATAATTTCGTTGCGGACGCGGGGGTTGCCGGATTCCAATCCCATCAAGACCAGATGGCAGCAATTTTCGCTGAGTATTTTTACTATTTCCGGTTTTATCATATTCACACGGACCTGGCATTCGAAGGGGAGATTGATCTCCTTCTTGTAGCGGGGCAGGAATTCTTCCAACCAGGTCAAATCCGTCACATAAATGTCGTCATTGAAACAAACTCGATTCATGGGATAGGCGGCTTTGCACAGGGTAAGTTCTTCCAATACATGATCAACCGAGAAGCGGCGGACCATACTCCTACCCTTGAGATTATAAAGCTTATGGAATTCCTGATTAAAGCAGAAATAACAGTTGAAGAGGCACCCGCGTCCCGTCATGAACTGGCGGGAATGGATTTTCCGAAGAGAGTCATATTTGAGGTAAAAGCTGTGATTGGGGACGGGATACTTATCGAGGTTGGCTTCTAAAGGGCGCACAGAATTGGCGATAACGGTTTCGCCTCTTTTGGTCCAAACATTGGGGATGGATATGTAGTCTTCGCCGCGATCATGGGCGTTCAGAAAGTCTACCAGGGCTTCTTCACCTTCGCCACGAATAACCACGTCAACTTCGGGTCGGTTTATGACATCGGGGTAATATGTGGCATAAGGCCCACCGAAGACCGTTCCTACGGCCAGGATTTCCTTAGCTTGTTGAGCAAGCCGGAGGCTCTCGTGGTGGACACTAATGACAGAGGAAAAACCCACCCAGTCCGGCTTGAACTCTTTCACTTTCGGCCAGAAAGCTTTACCTTCGCTGGCCTTAATCAAGACGTCTACGCGATGACCTTTCTCCTTTAGGTAACCGCACAAGGAAAGCACGCCTGGATATTCGAAAGGTGAATCGTGCAGAAAAAGAAAAGAAGCCAAGGTGCGATCTCCGCAATCTTCTTAATCCGCAATCACCAAACTTTAGAGCATTGAGGCAGACAATTTAATTACGATAATTGCCAATTGCAAACATTATTTAACTATATTTTTAAGGATTGTTCAACTCCTGTGTTAATATATATACGGTTAAAATTGAAACCAAATAGCCCGGAACCTGGCGATTCCGGGCTTTTTAGAGGGAAGTGACTATCACTCGATTCCGATTACCGTAACCGGAGCCAATCCTTTCAGCGATGATTCCACATCTTGCGCTTTGCTGACCACTACGATGTCAAGGTTGTCGGGATGTAAGTATTTCTCAGCCACGCGCCGAACTTCTGCAATGGTTACCGCCTCAATGCGGGAACGATACTTGGCGATGTAATCAGATCCTAAATTGTAAATCTCGATGTTCAAAAGCTGACCGGCGATCTGGCTGGGGGTTTCGAAATTCATCGGGTAGCTGCCGGTTAAGTATGCTTTAGCTGCTTTCAATTCCTCTTCAGTAGGTCCTTCGACTTGAAATTGCTTCACCAATTCACGCGAAGCCTTAATGGCGTCTGTCACGGAGGCGTTTTTAGTGAAAGTTTCAATAACGAACTCGCCAGGATGCATGCGCATGGCAAATCCAGAACTGATGCCGTAAGTCAGGCCCATTTTCGAACGGATTTCTTTCATTAATCGGGAAGAGAACCCGCCGCCACCCAAGATGTAGTTCATAACCACCAGAGGAAAGTAATCCTCCGTCTGGCGGGAAACACCCAAATGACCCATACGGATCTGGGCCTGTGTGGCATCGGGTTTGTCAACAAGATGGATGTTCAGTCCCTGCGGTGGAGCCGGCATGGAAACACTCACTGAGGGTACGACACCTTGTTTCCAGTCGCCCAATACTTTCTGTGCCAAGTCGAAACCAGTTTCCGCATCCACATCGCCTACCACTGCCAGAACGGCATTATTGGGGATGAAGATCAAACCATACTGTGCCAGAACGTCGTCACGGGAGAAAGACGCAACAGAAGTTTCGGTCCCTTCGATGGGCTGTGCGTAAGGGTAACCGCTGAAGAGCCAGCGGTTGAATTCCTTGTCGGCGAGGCTCTCCGGCTGGTCCTTGTCGGTTTCGAGGCTCGATAAGGTCTGCTGCCGCAGACGCTCGATTTCTTCTGTTGAAAAAGCTGGATGGAGCGCCACATCTCTGAACAGTTCAGCGACTGAAGATAAATACTTTTTCAGAACAGTGGTCTCCACATAGGAAGCATCCCAGCCGGAGCTGGCGTTTAAGCTGCCACCCATAAAGTCAATTTTTTGCGCAATATCGGTAGCAGATAATGTTTCTGTACCCTTGTCCATCAAGCTTGTCGTAAACTGAGTCAGACCCGCCTTCCCGGTAGGATCGAAAAAGCTGCCGGCTTTGCACATCAGCCGCAGTGAAACTATGGGCAGTTCATGATGTTCCACCACGATGACCTTTAAACCGTTAGCAAACGTTTTTTGGTGAATTGGCGGAAGCACTACTGGTTTGGGTGGTTCCTCGGATTTAGGCTTGTAAGCCGGAACGACGTCCTTCCCTTTCCGGTTCCCATCTGCCCAGGTTGTCCCGTCGGCAAGAGTAACGATAAGCAGACAAGCGAAGAAAGTGAAATTAAGGGTTTTCATGCTGGGTATCCTCCACCGGAGTACTCCGGTCGGTTAATCATTTACTGTTGCGTCGGTTTTCCTTTTTCCGGGATCAGGATAACAGTGGTGCGATTTTCTGGTTTGAAATATCGCGCTGCAACTTCTGCGACTTTTTCGGAGGTGACGGCTTGATACTGCTCTGGTTCTTTGAACATGAGGCGCCAGTCATTGGCAAGGGTCTGGTAACTGGCCAACTGCAGTCCTTTGCGCATATTGGATTGCAGTCCCAGAAGAAAGTCGGCTTCGACTTGATTCTTGGCCTTTTGCAGTTCTTCCGGTGTAGGCGGATTTTGAGCCAAGCCTTCGATTAAACTGAAAAGGACCTTTTTCCCTTCCTCGATATCCTTGCCGATATTCATCCCACAGTAGGCGTTGAATAAACCGGGGAACTGGTTTTCGTCAGCGGAACCTCCGGCATAAAGGGCCAATTGATCCTGGTAAACCATTTTCTGATAAATGCGGGAGCTCTCGCCATCCGATAATATCTTGGACGCCATGACCAAGGCAGGCATATCCGCAGTAGCGATAGCCGGGATGTGGTAACCGGCAAACAGCATGGGGAGCTGCGCGCGGCGATGCAGGTAGATGATGCGTTCACCTCGTTGGGCTGGTTCCACAGTCGGAACAGGTGGAGGCGGTTCTTGTTTGGGAATCCGGCCAAAATATCTCTCCATCAACTTGATCGCCTCGAGAGTATTAAAATCACCCACAATGACCGCCGTCGCATTGTTGGGGGCATAGTGGATACGATGATATTCCTGGCAATCGTGCAAGGTGATGGCATCCAGATCCGACATCCAGCCGACGACCGGCCAGGTATAAGGATGAGCGACATAAGCATTGGTCATCAACTGTTCAATGACGTCTCCGAAGGTATTGTTGTCGGTGCGCATACGTCTTTCTTCTTTGACCACTTCACGCTCAGAGGCCAGATTTTCAGCGGTAATGGCGAGGTTCGCTTCGCGCTCGGCTTCCAGAGAAATGATCAATTCCAGCTTGTCAGCGGCAATATTCTCATAATACAGCGTCATGTCATTAGTCGTAAAAGCATTCAATCGCCCACCATTCGCTTGGACGATATTGGCATGTTCCTCTGGACCAAATTTGCGGCTCCCTTTGAACATCATGTGCTCAAACAAGTGGGAGATACCGGTAATGCCGGGTCGTTCGTTGACCGATCCGACATGGTAGGCAACTTGTAATGTCACCACGGGAGCGCTGTGGTCTTCCCAGGTTAGAACCCGCATCCCATTGGCCAGGAAGTGTTCTTCAATGCCCAGGGCGGTCGGATCCAAAAAATTCCTGGTCGGCGTCTCACCGGCCATAGCTGCCGCTAAAAAGCACAAACTGAGCAGAAACGTGAGGGTAAAATTTTTCATAGCGTCTCCAAGTTTATCAGCGTCGGTGAAGGTCACGACGACTGAAATTATTTCTTGTTTAACTCAGCTATTTGAAGGTTAAGTAGATCCACCACGTCAGGGCGATAACCCAGGTGGCGATATTTTATCCGGCCGGTTTGATCCACCACAAACAGCGTCGGGATACCGGACACGTCGTAGTCTTTGCCGGTATTCTCAGTGTAAAGCACGGGAAAGGTGTACTTCTTCTCGGTAATGAACGGCGCTACCTTTCCCGTATCCTTATCAGTGGAAATGGCCAGCAATTCGATTCCCTGCTCTTTCCACCGTGGGTAAGCAGCCTGTAGCAACGGTAATTCCCGTTTACAGGGCCCACACCAGGTGGCCCAAAAGTCAACCAAAACAATCCGACCTTTATAGTCGGATAACCTTACAGTGTTTCCGTTCAAATCGCGCAGTTCGAATTCTGACGCCGGAAGATTTAGTTTTTCCTTCACCAGGCGAGCATAATTATCTTGGCGAAGTTCTGCCAGGCGATTGGCGACATAGACGTCTCTACCTTCGCTGGAGCCATGCAGCATGGTATAAGCTTCATCTATAATCGTCTTGAGGGCAGTGTTTTCATTTCCGCCCATTTCAAGGAGTGCTTTCAGTGACCAATCCAGCGTCTCAGATGGTTTGTGCATCTGCCAAAAACTTTGGGCCAGATGCAAGTAGATTTCAGGATCGTCCGCCAGAGAATCTGCTTTGGTCAAAGCTTCCAGTGCCTTCTTCGGCTCCTTCTGCTTCAAGTAGACGTATCCCTGGGTATCCAGAAAGTATCCCATCGTTGACGTTTGTCTCTCTTGCCATGCTACCGCTGAACGGTCCGGGGGCGAAGGTAATAATATCTTCTCCCGCTGCGCGCTTACCGCTAATTGGCTATATATCAGAGCCTTAGCAAGCGCGGTATCAGCTTGAGCTAAAGCGTAAGCGAGAGTGTTCAAGGCTTCGGGCGGTGGAGGCAATAGTTTGGCCAGCAGTTCACCGAGGCGCACAAGGTCTGCATGCCTGTGATTTTCGCTCAACAGCTCGGCGAATTCTCCGGCAGCGGTGGAATAAAGCGAGTCACCGTGAGCTTGGTTTATGTATTGCCAGTAAAGATCAACAGCCTGCGTCGTGTTGTCGGTTGCCCGCGCTTGTGTGAGGAGGGGATTGATCTCTGCGTTCGCGCACAAAGAAACGGCAAACGCCGATAGAACCAGGCAGGTGATCAAGTGTAAGTATTTCATTACCATCCTACTAATTAGACTACTTTATTTCAATTTTACAGGGCATGAGCAGCAGAGGTTGTCCGTCGTATATTTCCAAAGTCAGTTCCAGAGGTTCAAGAGCCTCCGTTAGTGCCTTAGGCATAGGAGGATGAAAGAAGGCGCCGATTCCACTGGCCATTTGCACCAGGAAGGATGG
The DNA here is from genome assembly GCA_020051775.1 of Calditrichota bacterium. Classification (GTDB taxonomy): domain Bacteria; phylum Electryoneota; class B3-LCP; order B3-LCP; family B3-LCP; genus JAGVQJ01. Next base: position 55,361 of record JAGVQJ010000033.1, read on the forward strand.
TTGTTTGGGATAAAACTCGAGGTTCATCGGGGCGCCCTCTTCTATTCCCAGTTTGCCTCGGATAATCTCGAAAGCCAGATCCATGCCGCCCAGCAGATCCACCAGTCCGCGATCTTTGGCCTGACTGCCGGTCCACACACGGCCGGCGCCGATGGAATCCACTGCCGCTTTGGACATACCGCGCAGATCGGCTACCTTGCCGATGAAATCATCGTAAAAGTTTCTAATGGCCTCTTGCATCATTTCCAGTTCCGGATCAGTCATGGGCCGGTCGGTGGATAAAGCGTCGGCGTGTTCACCGCGTTTGAAGGTATGTGTGTTCAAGTGGATTTTCTTATAAGTGCCTTCGAAATTCGGCTTCAGGAAGATGACTCCTATGGAACCAGTAATGGTGCCGGGTTCAGCGATGATGGTATCCGCCGCTACGGAAATGTAATAGCCTCCCGATCCAGCCACGTTTCCCATGGATACAATAATCGGTTTGCGGTTTTTCTTATCCTCAGTAGTACGTAAAACTTCGCGATAAATGATATCGGAGGCGATACCAGATCCGCCAGGGGAGTCCACGCGCAGGATGATAGCGTCAATGGTATGATCTTCGCGAGCAGTACGAATGGCCTTGGCGATAGTCTCTGCTCCCATATACGTCCCGCCGAAGAAACCCGATCCGCTGTTACCCGACACGATCGCTCCTTCGGCATAAATTACGGCAACTTTAGGCGTGCGAATGTCAGGCCACTCTTGTTCGTATTCTTCCATAGCCCAATAACGGTGATCACTCACCAGATGATATTTGCTGTCCTTCAAAGTTTTGGTGATCTCATCATAGTAATGCAGGGAGTCCACGAGACCGGCCTCCAGAGCACGATGAGTGTCATAAGGCCCCGCGTCAATTTTGGCCTGGACTTCCTCGACTGTCCAGTCCCGACCTTCGCCGAGGCGCGTCAATATCTGCTGGTAGATGTCATCGAGAAGCCAGTTGAACATCTCGGCCTCGGCGGGAGGAGTGTCCTCGAACGCGAAAGCATTTCCTGCTGTCTTATAGTCTCCTACCCGAATCAACTGAATCCCGACTCCCAACTTGTCCAAAGTACCTTTATAGTATTGCAGGGTTGCCGCCAGACCATGCAGGTCTACAAATCCGACCGGAAGCAGATGGATCTCATCGCAAACTGTGGCGAGATAATATTCGCTTTGCGTGTAGTCTTCAGACCAGGCAATCAATTTTTTCCCAGCGGCTTTGAATTCTTCCAAAGCCCGGCGGAGTTGCTGCATCTGCGCCAATCCGATCTCCACGCCATTGAAGTTGATGAGCAAGCCATCTACGCGAGGATCGTCGGCATAGGCTTGAATTTCGTTACGCAACTGCTGGAGGGTTTTCCCTTTTTTACCCCATTGAATCAGGGTAAAAGGCGGCTCAGCCTCCAAAATTGCGCCTTCCAGACTGACTTCAACGATTTGGTGTGATGGTGGCGAGAAAATGTTGGGTTGACGAGCAGAAGTCAGATGCGCGTAAGCCACGCTCATGGGGCGATCCCCGTTCTGATCCATGAGGCGATAGTTTCCCACACCGAGATTATCTACGGCCAATTTCACGCCAATACCCAAGTACTTGCTTTTAAAACGATAATCGCCAGTCAGTCGGAAGCCATCAAAAAGTGAAAGATCCGCCAACAATCGGGGATCGAGATTGTCGCCATAATCATATCCCCCTTGGCCGGCGACACTGGCTCGCTTCGTGAATAACACATCACCAGCTAGAGTTAAACGGTGCCCAATGGGGCGCACGGCCAATGAAGCCCCATAGCTGCGGTAGGTGTTCACCCCGTTACGATTGGGTTCGTTAAGGTCATAAATCACGGAGCCCAAGCTTAAGAAAGGCAACGGCCGGTAACCCAAACCGACATTCCAACTGGACTGCCAGTCCACGACTCGGTACCATTCATGACTGAGTCCGAAATACAACCCGCTTCCCAAGCTGAATCCGGAACCCAGCGTGTAGCGATTGAAATGCTGCGGGCCGTCATTGGCGAATTCGCCCGTGAAACCCAGACCGCCCAACTTTATCGCCAATCCCATGCTGTTGTTGGTGATGGAATCCTGCCCAGTGAGGTAAGGATACAAGAAATACGCTTCGACGCCACCGCGAAAACCTAAAAAAGCAGGATTTACTCGTGTAGCGAGGGCATCGTCGGTAACAGAGATAGAGCTTGATGGAAAAGTTATCATTTCGGTAGTGTCCGACGGTGCACTAAAGGCTGTATAAAATGGGTAGATGGAAATCACACCCAAGATCAGCAGGAAGCAGCATTTTCTCATCGTAGTCTCCTAAGGAAGGGATATTCTATTAAAACAATTTCTTTCGCTTATTCAAGTATTCTATCAGGGCGAAATCATAGGCCCGGTGCGTGTCGAACAACGCATAATCCACACCGTTTTCCCGACAGCCGGACTTCAATTCATCCAGGAAGCGGTTCATCTCCCGCTGGTAAGCTTGACGTAGATGCCAGGGCTGAGTAATGATTGTCTCATCCGTCTCCAGATCGCGAAACCGTGCATCGCGAGGAAAAGCAAAGGACATTTCCAGCGGATCTAAGACCTGCATGACGATCACTTCATGGCCGTCCCAACGGAAGTGTTTCAAGCCTGAGATGATCGTCTCGGGTTCATCCAGCAAGTCGGAGATCAGGATGACCAGACCGCGGCGTTTCATCCGTTCAGCCACACGATGCAGAGCGCTGCCCACTCCGGTTTTCCCCGAAGGCTCTGCTGATCCCAACTCCGTCAAGATAAGGTTTAAATAGCTGCGCACCGATTTGGGTGGGAGTAATCTACGCAGGGAATCATCGAAGAGCGCCAACCCCACGGCGTCGCGCTGTTCGATCATCAGGTAGGACAACGCCGCCGCCAGATGTACACCGTACTGGAGTTTGGTGAAATCCGAGGACGTAAACCCCATCGAGGCAGAAGTGTCCAGCAAGATGTAACTTTTAAGATTGGTTTCTTCTTGAAATCGCTTGAGCACGTAGCGGTCGGTGCGGGCGTAGACTTTCCAATCTATGTGGCGGATGGGATCGCCAGGGAGATAAGGGCGGTGTTCGGCAAACTCTACTGAGAAGCCGTGATAGGGGCTTTGGTGCAGGCCGGTGATGAAGCCTTCCACCACCCGGCGCGCCACTAATTGCAGATTGGCGATGCGCGCCAGCGATTGAGGGGAAAGTGTGGAATTATGATTTATCATTCAGCAGCTTTTCCACCACCTCCACCGCTCCGATCCCTTCGGCTTCCGCGTTGAAATTTAGCACCAGGCGATGACGAAGCACCGGCAAAGCCATACGGCGTACGTCTTCTTCATCGGGTGTGGCACGGCCCTCTAAAGCGGCTCGTGTTTTTGCCCCCAGAATCAAGTACTGTCCGGCGCGGGGACCGGCACCCCAGCGCACCCAGTCACTGATGAACTTAGGCGCGGCAGCATCTACCGGGCGAGTGCGCCGGGCCAAATTTACGGCGAATTCCACGACGTGGTCGGACACGGGGATGCGGCGAACCAGATCCTGCAGGGCTATAATTTCATCACCGGTTAGAATCTGGGTTAATTTAGAAACAACAGCGCTAGTGGTAGTCTTGACAATCAAGCGTTCTTCCTCCGGCGAGGGATAGTCCACCCAAAGGTTGAACATGAAGCGGTCGAGTTGAGCTTCGGGTAGTGGATATGTGCCTTCCTGCTCGATGGGATTCTGTGTGGCGAGGACGAAGAACGGTTCTTGTAGAGTATAAGTTGTGGCTCCTGCGGAGACCTGGTGCTCTTGCATAGCCTGCAGCAACGCCGCCTGAGTTTTAGGCGGGGTACGGTTGATCTCATCGGCCAGCACGATGTTGGCGAATATTGGTCCGTGTACGAACTTAAACGCCTTGCGGCCGGTGGATCGATCCTCTTCTATAATTTCCGTTCCGGTGATATCCGAAGGCATGAGATCGGGGGTGAACTGTATGCGGGAAAAAGTTAGCTTCAGACTGGAAGCCAGTGAACTAATCATCAGCGTTTTAGCCAAACCTGGCACTCCCACCAATAAGCAGTGCCCGCGCGATAACAGCCCAATTAACAAGCCCTCGATCACCGCCTTTTGACCGACAATCACCTGACTCAATTCTCTTTCAATTTGAGTGCGAGCGTCCTTTAGTAGTTGCAGGGCTTCAATGTCATTCTTCATATTATCTGTAGATCTTTGTAAAAGTATGGAAATTCCTTTGTAGTTGAATAGTATAAATGTAGCAATTGTTCCGCCTGAATTCAACATATTCCGAGGGATTGTGCCGAGACTAAAGGATTACAGCCGAGAAGAACTGGAAGCGCTGATGGAAAGTTGGGGGGAGCGGCCTTTCCATGGACGACAGATCTTTGCGGGGTTGTTCAAGCGCGGGGTGGGATCGGTGGAGGAGATGACCGACTTGCCTCTGCGTCTGCGAGAGAAGTTGTGCGAATTTGAACCCTTTGATCTACTCAAACCCATCGCCAGCCAATCGGCGCCCGACGGCACTATAAAGACGCTCTTCGAACTGCAGGACGGTTCCGCCATCGAATCCGTCTGGATACCGGAGGAGACTCACGCCGTGCAATGCCTCTCAACTCAGGTGGGTTGCCCGCTCGAGTGCACTTTCTGCGCCACGGGACAGATGGGCTTCAAGCGTAATTTGTCTTCGGGCGAAATCGTGGATCAGGTCGTGCAATTCCGTCGCATGAAAAGCTCGATAGCTCTGCGCAACCTGGTCTTCATGGGCATGGGTGAACCGCTGCTAAACTACGATAATCTGGTCAAAGCCATCCGCATCCTGTCGGCAGCAGATGGGGCGGCCATTTCGCAGCGGCGCATGACCGTATCCACGGCTGGGATAGTGCCGGGCATGCGCAGATTGGCCGGCGAAGGGTTGAAAATCAAACTGGCGATATCCCTGAACGCCCCCACCGACGAATTGCGCGATCAGTTAATGCCCATCAACAAGAAGTACCCCCTCGCCGACCTGATGAAGGCTGCTTTGGAATTCCAGAAATCAAGCAATCACCGGATCACTTTTGAATATGCTCTGATGCCAGGCGTCAATGACACTACTCTTATGATTCAGGCCTTGCGCAATTTTTTAGTGCGAATACCATCCAAGTTGAATCTCATCCCCCTTAATCCAATAGATATAAAATTCCAGCCGGAAACGAACTGGGACTCCATTTTCGACCGATTTTATCGCGTTTTCGAGAAGGAACGAATCGTTTTGACCATGCGGCGCAGCCGCGGCCAGGAAATCAAAGCGGCGTGCGGACAATTGGCTTCAGGATCAGAGACTCAGCATCGCTGAATTGATCCAGCCAGACGTCCCCAAGCACTCTCCATTCTCTCTCCTTCGTCCAATCATACCCCGCCGATCTTTCCACCTGAAAGAAGGGCCGGTCAGTTTCGGTCAATTCATGATATTTAGCAACGTCCGCGTAAATGACTGGGCGAGCTCCCTGGGCCGACAATCTCTCTTTGCTCAGAGCCATCCCGAATGGTTCAAACGTCCAGCGTCTTAAGCCTGATCGCCAATGTATCAAGCGCGGGAGCTCTTGGGGGGGTCTTTCCGTGAACGACACGATCGGATAAGCGCCTCTGACCAAGTGGGTTGAGGCGCGAATTACTCCTTCCTGTAATATTCGGTTCAACGTCTGTGCACCATCAATCTCTTCTTCCGGCCCCTCCATGATTCGACTAAAATATTCTACCCTCGACTCGGCAGGGTATGGCCCTACACAGGATCGAGTCCAATGGATCAAGTACTTGTCTGGCTGGTACCATTCCGGTACACTAATGCTTCCCACATCTATTGGTTTCTTCACCGGGGAAACCGGTTCGCCAGGAATTTGAAAATCTCGAACTACCGCTTCTTTCGGTAAAGAGTCGTGGCCCAACAACCGATCCAGATTGCCGCCCATTCGTAGACATACCGGCATCAAGTGCCGGCTCAAAGCCGCCACCCAGCGATCCCGAATAGTATTGTCTTCCGCTGAAGGTTTTTTCGATCCCAGCCGTATAGGCCGGAGTGCCAGAACTTTAGGCTCATCCAGACCGAAATCCATGATCGTCTTGGTACGCAGGACATTAAAATTCTGAGCGCTACCGGCTGGGAAGACCAGGATGAGCGGGAACCCCATCTTTCCGGCGGCCCACGTTAAAAAATCCCACGCCGGTGTGCCCAAGCTGCTGACTACCGCAGTATCACGAGGGTCAAGATGGTGTAACACTTCCAAAGTTTTCCGAATCCAAGGTTGGTTCCGGTTCAAGCGGGGGGTCTGGCGGGAATTGAAAATCGTGGTGCGCTGAAGATTCAGCATTCCGGTGGAACCGCACAGCACTACCGGCGAGGACGAAGGCAGGTAAAATACGTGTGGAATTTGAACAGGGAAATCTTTGCAGTCAACGCAGATCAGCAGATTAGACATGTTGGGTGAGTTGGTTAAGTATTTCCCGACTTCCGGGTTATATAAAAGATCCGTCCTTCCGCGCCGATCACGTCCAAGTTTCTACCTTGTTTATAAGATTCGATCTTGTCGAATCCTGCTTCCCTTAAAGCAGAGTGAACTTCTTCCGGGGAATAATATTTTTGCGTCAACACGAAATCCGAGCGCCTCCAACAGCCGGCCACCTGCCGAAATATGGTCACATTGGCCCAGGCGAATTTATGCTCGGATTCATAATCCGAACGCATCACACAAGCGTGGTCGTCTTCCACAATATCCGTATTCCCGCACCATTGATGCAGGTAGCCCTCCTCGGTATTTAAATCAAACATGAATAATCCGCCTTTCAGCAAGGCGTCGAATGCGCATCGGAACGTAGAAACAAGCTCCGTCAGAGTCATGATATGATTCAAACTATCGAAGGCGGAGAGTATTCCGTGAAACCGGGCCGGTAGTTTAAAGTTACGGGCATCCTGGTGAGTGAAAGAGGTCTGAGGAGCGTTGCGGCGGGCGAAACGTAGCATTTTATCGGATCCTTCCAGACCCGTCACCTGGAAGCCCTGAGCTGATAACCGGCGGGTTAATTGGCCGGTTCCACAGCATAAATCCAACAGACGCCCACCAGAAGGCAATCGCCTCAGCAATAGATGCTCGTAAATGGGCAGCCATTCCAGGCTAATTTCGCCCCAATGACGATGGTACGTCCAGGCAAAGTCGTCGTAGTCGTTAAAACTCTTACTCTTTTGCGGCACCAGACGCTCCTTAAAAAGGAATCCGCAGGATGCAAATGCCATGATGATATCAAAGCAGATCTGCAAAGCTGCGGATTAATAGTGGAGACGGCGGGAATCGAACCCGCGTCCGAAACAGTGGCTGAAGGACCCGCTACAGGCTTAGTCGGCGCTTGGATCTCGCCTCCCCTAACATCCGCCGACGGATCTAAAGGGAAGCCAGCCTCTTAAATTTAGCCACCCGCACCGAGGCACAACGAGTCGCATAGCCCCTCAGAATGACGCCCACATCCCAACCCGAAGGGCGAAGGCTGGGCAGGACGGGCTACTTATTTATTAAGCAGCCAGAGCATAGCCGTTATCGGCATTTGTGTTTTGAACGATTTTTTAACGAGGACACGTTCATCCCCGGCCTGCTGATCCAGCTTCCTCCTATCCCGTCGAAACCATGTCGTCCCCATGCTGACTTATATTATACGAATTTAACTCGATAAAAGCAATGATTCTTTACCATAGTTATACTCATGCGCACCGACCTCAGTTTCCTGAGATCAATTCAATATTTCTCCAGATTCACCACTTCTTGAATATGAAGAACACCGCGGCAATCATCAAACCGAAGCCTACCAGATAGTTCCAACGGAGTTGCTCTTTCAGGTAAACTACCGAAAAGATGGAAAACACTATCAGCGTGATGACTTCCTGTATCGTTTTCAACTGCGCCGCGCTGAATTGGTATGATCCGATCCGATTGGCCGGCACCTGGAAGCAGTATTCCAAAAAGGCGATCAGCCAACTGACAACAATGACGATGAAAAGCGGCGACTGTTTGTATTTCAGATGACCATACCAAGCGATGGTCATGAAGACATTCGATATCGTTAGGAGTATGATAGTGCGCAAAGAGGTTCCC
>JAGVQJ010000196.1 GCA_020051775.1 Calditrichota bacterium
CGACAACCTCGAAATCCTGCGCAAGTACGTCGCGGATGAATCGGTGGATCTGATCTACCTCGACCCGCCCTTCAACTCCAACCGCGCCTACAACGTCATTTTCCAGGATAAGACCGGCAAATATTCCGCCGCGCAAATTCAGGCCTTCGAGGACACCTGGCATTGGTCGCCGGAAACTCAATCCGCCTTCGACGAAATCATGCACGGGAATTTCCCGACAGACCTGAAAAGCATGATGCAGGCATTCCGCCAGTTCATGGGCATCAATGACCTCATGGCCTACCTCACCATGATGGCCATCCGTCTGGTCGAACTGCGGCGGGTCCTGAAACCCACCGGTTCTATCTACCTGCACTGCGACCCAACCGCCAGCCATTATCTAAAGGTGCTGATGGATCAAATTTTTGGGGTAAAGAATTATCGTAATGAAATAAGCTGGAAGAGAACTCCTTTTGCCGGAAGCAGCAAAGCAAGATCACAACAATATCCCCGAATACATGATATACTACTTTTTTACAGCAAATCAGACCGTTTCAAATTTATATGCCCGGTGTCTGAATACGATCCAGAGTACCTTGCGCGATTTAAGCATAAAGATAAGCGTGGGTTTTATCGAACAGTTCTATTAAAAACGTATTCTCAAGAAACATTTGACTCGTTAAAAAAGAAAAACTTACTCGTTAAACCTACTAAACCCGGATCACACTACAGCTATAAACTTTACTTATCTGATCTCAAGGGTCGTCAGGTTGAGGATCTTTGGACTGATATTGATGCCATAAACCCGATGGCTAAAGAACGCCTTGGTTATCCCACCCAAAAGCCTCTTACTCTTCTCGAACGTATCGTTCAAGCTTCCTCCAGTGAAGGTGAGGTTGTCCTCGACCCATTCTGCGGCTGTGGAACCTCCATAGTAGCTGCTGAAAAATTAGGACGCCAGTGGATTGGAATTGACATCACCCATCTTGCCATAGCTCTCATAAAAAAACGACTAAAAGATCAATTCAATGGCATTTTGTTCAACGTTGTAGGCGAACCCAAATCCGCGGATGACGCGGCAAGGTTATTCGAACAATCCCCGTTTCAATTCGAGAGCTGGGCGGTATCGTTGATCGGTGGCCAACCCTACAAGAGCAAGGGAGGCGGCGACCGTGGGATTGACGGATTGTTATACTTCGAGGACGCCAAAGGGGAATTCCACCGCATCATCATCGAAGCCAAAGGCGGAGGCTATCACCCTAAGGACGTGCGAGCTTTGAAGCAGGTTATGGATCGTGAAGAAGCGCCATTGGGAATCGTGATCGCCCTCCAGCCGCCCACCCAGGGGATGCTTTCCGAAGCCGCCGCGATGGGAAAATGGAAACTTCCCGGCGTGGATCTGGAATATCCCGTCATGCAGATCATCACCATCCAGGAGTTGTTCGACGGCCGCAAACTGGATCTGCCCAACACTCGCGAAACCCTGAAACGTGCCAACCGCGAGATTCGAGAGAAAGAGAAGACGCTGAAATTACTGTGAAGAGTACAGTCCGATTTCCCTTGCCTCCAGCGTCATTCATGAATTATATTGTATGCGTCCCTCTAAAATTCCTTTGCGTTCTTTGCGTCTTTGCGAGAAATAGTTCTTTAGCGTCTCTGCGTGAAACCAGGAGCTTCCCATGTACCTGATAGACACCCGCACCAACGTCATCCACGACATGACCCGCCCGGCCTATGAGTGCCACATTTCGCACATCCCCAAGGACGTCATCAAGAAGGTCTACACCATTGACACCGTGAAACGCATGTGCGACATGGACGCGGTCCCCCGCTACACCGGCTGCCAGTGGTGCATGCCGGACTACTTTATCTTCGACATGAGCAAGATCTACTGAACCCCACCCACCCTCCACCGCGTTCTTTCGTAATTAATTCATGCGAACGAACCGACTGATTCACGAAAAAAGCCCCTATCTCTTACAACACGCCCACAACCCCGTGGACTGGTTCCCTTGGGGACCGGAGGCGTTCGAGAAAGCCCGGGCTGAAGATAAACCCGTCTTCCTTTCTATTGGTTATTCCACCTGCCACTGGTGCCACGTCATGGAACGCGAGTCCTTCGAAGACCCCGAAGTGGCGAAGCTACTGAACGAGACCTTCGTTTGTCTCAAAGTGGATCGCGAGGAACGCCCCGACGTGGACGACCTCTACATGAGCGCCTGCCAGATGATGTCCGGTAGCGGGGGCTGGCCCCTGACCATCATTCTCACTCCGGACAAGCGACCCTTTTTCGCCGGAACCTACTTCCCCAAAGAAGGCCGTTTCGGACGGCCTGGCCTTTTGGATCTGATTCCCCGCCTGCACGAACTGTGGGTCAACCGCCGCTCCGATGTGCTGCATTCCGCCGAACAGATCACCGGCAATTTAGGCGCCTCTGTCAGCAGGATGGCGCCAGCACCCAGCGACACATTGGACATTTTCACCCTGGAAACCGCCTATCGTGAACTTTCCGCCTCCTTTGACCAGGATCATGGCGGATTCGGAGTGGCGCCCAAATTCCCTTCACCGCACAATTTCACCTTTCTTTTGCGGCAATGGCAGCGATCCGGGGATCCTCACGCCCTGCACATGGTGGAAAAATCCCTGCAATCCATGCGCTTGGGTGGCCTTTGGGATCACCTGGGATATGGGTTCCACCGCTATTCCACCGACGAATTCTGGCTGGTTCCCCATTTCGAGAAAATGCTCTACGATCAAGCCCTGCTGGCCATCGCCTATTTGGAAACCTTTCAGGCGACCCATGAGGAGACTTACCGCGCTACTGCCTTGGAGATCTTCGCCTATGTCCGCGGAGAATTGACTGATTCCGAAGGCGGCTTCTATTGCGGAGAAGATGCCGATAGCGAAGGAATCGAAGGCAAATTCTATTTGTGGACGGTCGCGGAAATCGGAAAAATTCTTGGCCCCCAAACCGCGAATGTCTTCTGTCACGCCTATGGCGTCGAACCTGACGGAAATTTCCACGATGAATCCACCGGTCAAAACAGCGGCGCTAATATTCTGCACCTTATCAAACCGTTACATGAATTAGCCGCGGAGCTGCAACGCACACAAGATGATTTGGCGCAGGAACTCTCCGACGCGCGCTTTAAACTCTTCAAAGCGCGGCAGCAACGGGTGCGCCCGGCTCGTGATGATAAAATCTTGACAGACTGGAACGGCTTGATGATCGCGGCGTTAGCCTATGGAGCGCGTGTCCTTGAAAGTCCACTTTTGGCCCAGGCGGCCTCACGTGCTGCGGATTTCATTCTGAAATATCTACGCCGATCAGATGGTCGCCTCCTGCACCGTTGGCGCGACGGCGAGGCAGCCATTCCCGCCCTGCTGGACGATTACGCTTTTCTAATTTGGGGGCTGTTGGAATTGTATGAGACTGAATTCCAAGTAGAACGATTGGAGCAGGCTCGGGAAATGACCGGGCAGATGCTCGAGCATTTTTGGGACGAAGAGGGGGGAGGATTTTTCCTGGTTGGTGACGATGCGTTGGATCTTCCCGTGCGGCGCAAGGATATTTACGACGGGGCTTTGCCTTCCGGCAATTCCGTCGCCGCTTTGGATCTGCTGCGCGTGGGGAGGATTACTTCCAATGCTGATCTCGAAGCGAAGGCCCATCGGCTGTTCTCGACGTTCGCCGCGACAATTTCCCGTTATCCCGCAGGATACGCGCAGTTGTTGAATGGTCTGGATTTCGCCCTCGGTCCCAGCTCGGATATCACGGTAGCCGGAAAGGCCGGTTCGCCGTCCCTGCAAACGATGATTAGGGTAATTCAGGCGCGCTTTTTGCCCCGAAAAGTATTATTGGTAAGACACGATGGAGCGACCGCCCAAAGACTGGCTAAAATAGCGTCTCACACCAAGGAGCAGGTCAGTATTGGAGATCGCGCTACCGCTTACGTCTGTCGAGATCGTGCCTGCCTGCGACCGATCACGGAACTGCACGAACTCGAGTTTGCGCTGAATGAACCGGAGAATTTACAAACGCCTGGTTAGGCGAATTTGAGGGGATAAATACATGGATATGGATCGCAAATCGCTGGGATTGCTGACATTAACCCCGGTGCAGTCGAAGAAACTGATCGCCGAAGCGGTGGCCATTCACCCCGCTGTGCGCCGTGCGATGGAGGAGGGAACCATCGTCATCGGCTTGGGAACGACCAATGCCTACATTGCCGCGCGTTTGCTGGGACGCGAAGTCCCCGAACTGAAATTCTGCGCCGGCATCATCCGCAACGGCGAACTGGATTTGATACCGAATGAGGATCGCATGCCGCCGTTTATTCTGCGCAAAGGCAGGGAATTGCAGGCAGAATTGACCGATATCTTGGCGGAATTCGGCCACGAGGACGTGCTAATCAAAGGCGGCAACGCCGTGGATACTGAAGGCATCGTCGGAGTGCTCATGGCTTCCCGGGAAGGAGGTACCATTGGGCGAGTTCTGGGTCTTATCAAGGCCCGTGGCGCCAATCTGATCATGCCGATTGGTTTGGAAAAACTGATTCCCTCGGTATCGGAGGCGGCGAGGTATCTGGGGCAGGATCGCATCGGCATTTCCACCGGTGAAAAGGCTGGTCTCATGCCCGTAGTGGGCGCTGAAGTCATCAGCGAATTGCAAGCTTTGAAGCTGCTTGCCGGTGTGAAAGCTGTTATGGTAGCCTCGGGTGGTTGGGGTGAATCCCAAGGATCTGTAACCCTTTCCGTTACCGGGCAACCGCCTCTTGTAGAAAGGGCCATTCAATGGGCGCAGTACGTCAAAGGCCGCCGCTCGGGACGCCCGGTTTAACCATATTGCCCATAAACGGCCATAGTTCTTCAACAAGGGGTTGCAACCCCTTGTTTTTTTATACTTAGGCAAATCGTCATACAACTTCTCTCGCTACTGCCTCGTATATATAGTAACACCCGTTCGGTTGTGTCTCGCAATCTTCCCTCTTCTTTATTCCTCCCCTCTGGCAACGTCTCCTGACTTTAACGGGTCCCTAAAAATAATCAAATCCTATTACTTTGTATCTGTAAGGAGAGTAAAATGAAGAAAATGCTAATTATCTCCCTGCTGATGGCCGGGATGTCTATATTACTGGGATCGTTTCACACGATCCGCGCAACCGACCTTACCACCATTCGAGTGGCTCATAATCTGGATCAACCCATATTTGCCGCCTCGCCGCCTGATGACAAGGATCGGCTGTTCATTGTAGAACAGAAGGCCGCTCTGATTAAAATCCTATATATGGGAATCCTCTTAGACACACCCTTCCTGGACCTCAGCGACCGCGTCGGCGGTGAACACGCTGAACAGGGTTTGCTGGGTCTGGCGTTCCATCCAAACTTTGAACAAAACGGCTTCTTCTTCGTCAGCTATACCACCGCGGATGATGATCTCCACATTGTACGTTACCAGGCCAGTCCGCTGGCATTCTCCACTGACCCCAACAGCGGTGTTGAATTGCTGACGATTGTAAAAACGCTGGAAACGAACAACGGAGGTGCTCTGGCTTTCGGGCCGGATGGCTACCTCTATATCGCTACAGGCGATGGTAGTTGCGAATTCGATCCCGACAACAACGCCCAGAACGGCCTACTGCTGCTGGGTAAAATACTGCGCCTGGATGTGGACAGCTCCACCGACCCTTATGGTATACCCGCCTCTAATCCCTTCCTCAACTCGAGCGAAGTGCGCGCTGAGATCTGGTCGTTGGGCTTGAGAAATCCCAACGGATTAACGTTTGATCGCCTCACCGGAGAGCTTTTCGTTGCCGATGTGGGCCAGGAAAATTTCGAAGAGATCAATTCCCAACCCGCCCTGCAAGGTGGCTACAATTATGGTTGGGTAGTGTTTGAAGGATCCTATGGTACCGGACGAGGTGAACTATCCCGCGAAGCTCCAGCAGTATCCTTCCCATTTTACGAGTATGCTCATGAAAGCGGGCGCTCCTGGGTAATCGGCGGGTACGTCTATCGGGGAGTAGTCATTCCTGATCTGCAGGAAACCTATTTCTTTGCGGATAGGAACAGCGGCGAGCTCTTTTCGATGAAATATGGCACGTCGGGACAGGCAGTATACAACCGCACCGAAGAGCTGATTCCCACGGATAATAATGAGATTAATAAGCCGACCGCCTTTGCCGAAAACGCCGAAGGTGAAATGTTCATCCTTGACAGCCACGATGGCGAAGTGTACAAAATCGTAGCCGCTGTGCCTGATCTGGTACTGCAACTCGTACCGACCAATCCAGGTGTTGATAATACCCTGGTGAATCTCCCAACGCCGGCTCGGGAAACTGATAGCCGAATTTCCGATCCTCTCCCGCCCTTCATCATTCCCGCTCAGGGAGGCACGATCTACTATTCGACCACGGTCTCCAATCCCGGCACGCCTACCGAACGTCCCGGCTCTCTCATAGATTTCTGGACGAATGTGGTAGCGCCCAATGGCAGCGTGGACAACTTGACGTTACAGCAATCCGATGTTCTCTTGATGCAGGGCGAGAGCACGGGGTGGAACCTGATTCTCGGAGTACCAGAATCTCTGCCGGCAGGCGAGTATATTCTCGAAGGCCATGTCGGCAATTACCCGGAAGAGCCTTGGTTCACCTCAGAAATCCAATTTACCAAGCTGGGCGTAACCGAATTACCGGATCCTAATATGGAATGGTTGGATGCCATCATGCCCTCCCGCGTGGAACTGCTGAAAGCGACGCCCAATCCCTTCAACCCGGAAACGAGCCTCAGCTTTGCGTTGCCCCAGGCGGCGCAGGTCACGCTCACTGTTTTCGATGTCTCCGGTCGGCAGATTGCCACCCTCGTGAACGGTTGGACCGAAGCTGGAGTGCATCGTGCCACGTTCAATGGATCGAATCTTTCCACCGGAGTATACCTCTATCGGCTTCAGGCCGAGGGTGTTACCTCTGTAGGGAAGATGATGCTGATCAAGTAGAACGATCAACCTTTATAGCGAGCAACCTTCCCTGCACAGCCGAAGTCTAATGAGCAGAACCGAAAAAGATATTGGAGTGAGGTCATGTTTCCAGAGTCCGAGGCTGTGCGAATATTACGTGAGAACCGCATCCCCTTTCATCAGGGTGTTGACGGCATACCGGCATTGTTGTGTGGTTCGGAGATTGACATTGACCGGCTGCGCCGGCTGGGTTTCCGCATCAGCGGCCAAATTGGCAGACAGTTGGTGGTCAATTTCAGGGGGAGGCGTTTTGGGTTGATCGTGTAGGTTTTCTGCCACTAACTAAACAGGCTGCCTTTCGGTTGAGAGGCAGCCTGTTTTATTAAAGTGCGAGTCGAGTGTATCGATTTTTTAGTTCGTATCACCGCTAAATCGAGTACGCGGTTTAAGTATTAAAAAAATTAAGGCTGTCCCAAACCTACAGGACAGCCCTGACATCATCTATGGAAGCAAGAAGCGGCAAAATAAAACGGGGCATATATACGAGGGGAGGCAATGAATCGCAAAAGCGGAGGTGGAGGACCCCGCCCCGGGGATCAAGGCGACGCTATCGCCTCCCACTCGACTGGATGACCCGCTGCTATTTATATTTGCAAAGCTAATGCCATTTTTCGAAGCGGATGCAAGACATTATATTACAATATGTTATAAAATCAATATTAAGAAAACTCGGCCCCATTGCCGCCCCTATATCATGGCAGTGCATCATTTACGTAGCAGGTAATAAGCAGAGGTTTGAGTATATTACTGGGCAGAAAGAGAGGTTGAAAACTGTGGTGTTATGTTGATCCGAGGCTATCTTCTTTTTCGATTGCATCCAAAGCGCGGACGAGCAGGGAAGCCTGATTCGTACCAGCGATGACCACCCCGTCCGGGGTCGGTTCGAGTGTTTGAGTCACTTCATTGATGGTCACCTCCACCGGGTCCTGGATTTTCTCGCGAATGATCACCAGGGGTTTCTCTTGATCGTCTTCCGTCGCTTTTTGCAGTAGCGATTCTTTTTCGCAGCGCTTCTCCTCCAGGATGTTTCTGAGAGGCTTGATGGCTTCCAGCAGTTTTTTAATGGATTGGGCCTGATCATGAGTCATTTTCTGGGTGGCGCTGTTTTGTAAGGTTTCCAACTGCTCTAAGAACAATCTCTGCAGCGGTTCTTGATGGGCGCGGTGCAGAACCTCTTTACCGAAAAATTCCCCAATTTTTTCCAGAGTCTGCACCAATTGCTGGACTTCCTCCTCGTTGGCTTTCAATAAACTATTGTAATAGCCCTTACGACCCACGCGAATGGTCGTGCGTCGCCCCGAGGTATCGTCCTTCGCTTTGGAAAGTTGCACCTTATAACTGGCCATAATGCGCGATCCCAGCGATTCCAACAACTTGACCGTTTCTGCGCGGATGTCGGAGTTTTCTGCGCTGCCGGCTAATTCAACCGTATCCCGCGCTTGGAGGTTGGCGTTTAGGGCTCCTTGCCGGCCCAGGATGGAGGCGTCGGAAGCAATATGCCCGCTTATTTGACCGTTGATCATGACGTCCTGCGTCGCCTTCACTCGCGCACCAGGTTCAACGTCTCCTTCCACGTACACTTCCCCGGCGGCAACAATCGAAGCGCCTTGAGGCAGGCTGCCGGTGATTTCAACAGAAGTGTCCACGGCCAGATTCAGCGCCTGACTGCCGCGCATCGTAGTCAATTCCTTCACCGACACTTCGATTTGTGAGGGAACGATTTTTTTCCCAGTGGCCGTATAAATCTTGCGGACAGTGCGGGTCATGACCGCCATGCCGGGGCGCAAAGCGGTGATGCGGGTTCCGTCCAATGACCGCTTGGTACCGTCGCCGGCCAATAGTTTTACGTCCAGGCCCTTACCCGGAGGAATTACCTGCCCTAAGACTCCGTGACCGCATGTCTTTCCGTCCTGCGGAGGTATTTTCTGGCAGAGAACATCGCCTTCCTTTACTTTACGGCTGCTGCGGTATTCACTAAGATTTTGGGCCGCGTCCGGCTCCGTAAAAAAGGTGTATTCAAGTTCGGCGTCCCGTCCCGGTTCCGGAAATTTTCCGCGGGCAATCTCTAAATGCGTCACCAGACTGCGGTTTTCCAGCACTCGATCCACCGCCTCGCTGATGGCCTTCAGGTCTAATAGTTCGCGCACCAATCCCCAACGGTTGCAGGTCTCCAACAGGCGTTCCACGCTAACCTTCTGATCGAATTCATCTAGATAATAAAAGTCCACTTCCGCCGCCATATCCATGAAGGTTTCCCCGTTGGGAGCCTTCATGGGTTTCATGCGCAGCACCGATTTCCCTTTGCCAACAGAAATGCGGCCAATCGCCACGATGACCGAAACACCCTTCTTAGTCTCCACCTTCTCAAGAACTTCGCGGAATTCCAACAATTCTAAAGGAGCGGTGAACTGCTTCGCGATAGCCAGCTTAACCTCACGCATGCGCATGATCATCTCTCGGTCGGAGACGTCCCGAGAAGCAAACACCACGCGTGCCTTCCATTGGCTGTCGCTTACCGCGGCGATCTCAACCCCCCCCTCCACCGTGGTGAAATCGGACTGTGGAATGGTTACTGAACTCATTTTTGGATCAGAAGTTCTCTTCTAAGATAAATTTCATGTCAAAGTAATAAAACAACTCCGGCGGCGAAAGGCAAGTGTTTCAGATAGTATTTCAGGGGAACGTGATTAATCTGACTGCGGGTAGCCAAACTGTTCTAATGATGATCCCACTGATCTGTCGGTAATTCTCTTAAACGCGGTGCGTACGGTATAATCCGAAATCTACCCGCTGGTTCATCCCAGGCGTAGCGGTAGGCTTTGCGATCGGGGTATTTTTCCAATAGAA
>JAGVQJ010000008.1 GCA_020051775.1 Calditrichota bacterium
GATTTCCGATCTTTAACCGGTTGCAGGGTGCTTTTGGGGCCGGAACAGGGAGACTCGCAGGATCAATTGGAACCATAGACGAATTCTCCTCGGATCTGATTCCTATTGATTTCCGTTTCCGCCTGGCAATATTGGCGACTAGAAAAGTGATATTTTACGGCTATGGAGGCGCCGGTTGGGTGCATTACTCTCTTAACACTCCGTACTTCGCTCTTCCCCCCACCGGCAATCGGGATGCAACCCTTGGAGAGGGCGGGTGGACCGCTTTCATCCCCTTTGGCGCAGGATTTCTCTTGCGCGCCGACGACCACTGGTCATTCAGGTTGGACGGCGGCAGTAATCTTACTTTCAGCGATGCCCTGAATCCTGTCCTGAGTGCTCCCAACACTACTGACAAGGACGATAGTTACGCCACTTTCGGCCTCGGCGTTAGTTATTCTGTGGGTAGTGGCAACAAGGATTCGGATGAAGACGGTCTCAAAGATAGATTTGAGAAACAGCTTGGCACTGATCCCAAGAAAGCGGATACAGATGGTGATCGGCTCAATGACGGCGAAGAGTATAACCAATATAAAACCGCTCCGATGGAAGCGGACACTGACGGCGACGGTTTAGCCGACGGCGACGAAGTGTTGGTGTCTCGGACCAATCCCCTGAAGGCGGACACCGACGATGACGGTCTCAAAGACGGCGACGAAGGGATGACCTACAAAACCGATCCACTGAAAGTTGACACCGACGGCGACGGTCTAAAGGACGGCGAAGAGGTGTTAACCTACAAAACAAACCCCGCGAATGCAGATGCAGATGGCGACGGTCTGAAGGATGGTGAAGAAGTCAACTCTTATAAAACCAGCCCACTGAAAGCGGACTCCGACGGTGGAACCATTAGTGACGGCGTAGAAGTGGCTCGCGGCACCAACCCCTTGGACCCCAGCGATGACGTGGCCAAGAAAGAAGTACCCAGAGTGGAAGTACTCAAAGTTGAAAGAGGCCAGGCGATCGTTCTTGAAGGGATCGTCTTCAAGACCGCCAGTTCTGAAATTCTGCCTGCCTCCAAGGAAATTCTTATGAAAGCTTACAATACTCTGGATCAGAATAAAGATATCGAAGTTGAAATCCAGGGCCATACGGATAATGTCGGCCAGCACGACTACAATGTGAAGCTCTCCCAAGCGCGTGCGGACGCAGTCAAGCAGTGGCTGGTGAACGCCGGCATTTCTTCCAATCGTATCACCACCAGGGGCTTCGCCTTCGACAAGCCCATCGCAGACAACAAAACACCCGAAGGTCGTCAGCAAAACCGACGCATCGAATTCTTACGAATCAAGTAAATCAAACCGCAAGGGCGCCTGAACTTAAATGTGAAGGCGCCCTTAATCTTATGCATGAGTTTTCTCCGGCTGTGCATCGCGAGTCGGAATTATCGTCACTGCCCTTCCCTTTAGGAGGTATCAAAGCATGAAAACCGTAGCTATAATTATCCTGATCGTGGGCTTGCTGATGACTCTTTACGCCGGCCTCGGATGGGTAACAAAAGAGAAAGTAGTGGATTTAGGTGCGGTAGAAATAACCCAGAATAAGCATCATACCGCAGCCTGGTCACCTTTAGTGGGAATAGGAGTCATGATAATCGGCGGGGTTCTTCTCGTAAATTCGAAAAAGAAGTAATTGACCATCCCATTAACATTGTAGAAAGTAGTGCATTATGAAAGCAAATTTGAACATTATCCTCACTTTAGTCCTTTGCGGTTCGACCGCGCTCCTGATGGGCTGTGGAGCCAGTAAAGCGGTGCAAGGCGGCGCCATCGGCGCGGGCGGTGGAGCCGTAATCGGTGGAATTATCGGGAATCAGTTTGGGAACACGGCCGCCGGCGCCATTATCGGAGCGGCAGTCGGCGGGACCACTGGGGCCCTTATCGGTCACCACATGGATAAGCAAGCCGAAGAGCTGAGGCAAGACCTGAAGAACGCAAAAATCGAACGTGTCGGCGAGGGTATCAAGATCACCTTTGACTCCGGAATTCTCTTCGCAACCAATTCTTCATATTTGCAGCCAACAGCTATGATGAATATTGAGAGTTTGTCTATAGTCCTTAATAAATATCCCGACACTGATATTCTCATCGAAGGAGATACCGACAACACCGGTACCGATGACTATAACCAGAAGCTATCGGAACGCCGGGCTCAAGCGGTCGCCGACTATCAAAAGAGCCTGAATGTGAAAGGTTCAAGGATTTCCACGGTGGGACTGGGCGAGACGAACGCGATCGCTTCTAATGATACGGAAGCAGGCCGTCAGCAAAACCGACGCGTTGAAATTGCCATTTTCGCAAACAACAAGATGAAGAAAGCTGCGGAGAAAGGCGAACTTTAATAGACTACGG
The DNA here is from genome assembly GCA_020051775.1 of Calditrichota bacterium. Classification (GTDB taxonomy): domain Bacteria; phylum Electryoneota; class B3-LCP; order B3-LCP; family B3-LCP; genus JAGVQJ01. Next base: position 2,391 of record JAGVQJ010000008.1, read on the forward strand.
CCGGAGCCCCTCAATCAGTTTGCGGTTAGGGCAAGGCTAATAAATCGTCTGGAGTTTCCCCGAAGGCGGGCTATGTCCAGCCCCGAGGAGACCTAACTGAATGGAATTAAATTAGGAGATCAACATGTTAAAATCAATCTTGAAAGTGGCCTTCTTAATCACGACTATTTTATCGGTGACAGTGATCGCTGGTGCAGCCGGCGTGGGAATTGGCCTGAAGGGTGGTTTGAACATCTCCAATCTGACCGGCAGCGACCTGCTGCAAGGGAGCAATATCGCCAGTGAAACGAAAAATTCACGACTGGGGATAATTATCGGCGCTTTTGTCGCCTTCAACATCAGCGATATGCTGGCCATCCAACCCGAGTTTCTCTACACGCAGAAGGGTGGCAAATATGAAGGCACCCTGGCACAACAAGCGGGATCAGCATTCACGTCTGAAATCAAGCTGGATTATTTGGAAATCCCCATTCTACTGAAAGCTTCACTGCTGCCCAATGCGGCCGTGATTCAACCCAATCTCTATTTCGGTCCTGTCTTCGCCCTGAAGCTGAAAGCAGAGACTGAAACCGTGGGGGCAGATGGTCAAATCTTCACAGACAACAATGTCCCGGAAGGTGATAATGTCAAATCGAACGATTATGGCCTAGTGTTCGGCGGAGGTCTGGATTTCAATTTCAGTGGACCGGAAATCGGGATCGAAGCGCGATACACTTTGGGTTTTACGGATTGGACGACCTATCAACCGGTGGACATGAAGAACGGCACGTTCTCCATTCTGGCGAGCATCGGATTTTCACCCTGAGGTGAAACGCCTGGAGTATCCCACTTCCAACGTCAAGCCCTGCATCGGGTGTGAATCCTAACGGCTGGCCAGTCAGTCTCGCAGGTATGTATCCCCACGGTTAGGCCGGGTGAGAGGAACGCATTCGCTTTCAATGACATGGAAGCAGATCGGCAACAAAACCGAAGCATTGATATTGCGATTTTCGCTAACGGCGAAATGAAGGCGGCTGCCGAATAAGCCGAACTTGATTAATGCCAGCTTAATGTCAGCTGATATGGTCTCACATGGGTGAGAATATCTCAGAAGGATTTCATTACTTTATACTTTAATTTACTGTCGGGAGGTTACGATGGACAAACTCAACATTAAGGGAAACTGGCATGAAATTGCCGGTACTCTCAAACAAAAATTCGCTAATTTGACTGACGATGATTTACTCTTCGAAGAAGGTCAGGAAGAAGAATTGCTGGGAAGACTTCAGAAGAAACTGGGGACTACCAGGGAAAAAATACGCGATCTAATTGCGAAGAAATAATGAATCGGTTCGTAAGTAACATATTTCGAGGCGATAATGCTCCCTTGTTTTTTGCCCGGTCTATCGAATAAATATTCGGAGTCAAAATGAATGCAGCAGAACGAATATTGGTGGTTGACAATAATCGAATTATCTTAATGGGATTTGAGCAGGTATTGAAACAGGCTGGATTCGAGGTGTCAACTGCTGCCAACACCAGGGACGCCAAGGAACTCCTGGGGACAAAACCCTTTGACCTGGTATTGACCGACTTGGCCCTACAGGATGAAAGTGGTCTGGCCATACTGCAGAAGACAAAAGAAATCACTCCGGAACCAGTGGTTATCATTATCACCGCATCCGCCTCCCTCCAATCAACCATTGAAGTTCTTCAACATGGAGCATTTGATTACATTATCAAACCATGCGATGATGAAGAACTGCTTATCCGGATCCGCAGAGGATTGGAACGGAAACGGATGTTGCAGGAGATCAGGGAGAAGAAAATCCAGGAAGAACGATTAAAGGCGATTACGCAAACTGCGGTCACCGTCAATGACCAGATCAATACGCCTCTGAATGTGATTTTGTCCAGCTCTGAATATCTGCGGGAAAAAATCACGAAAAAAGATCCCTCGATCATTGAGTCCTTAGAATATATAGTCAGGGAAGTTGCCAATATTAAGAAAGTCGTATCCAGATTGGCGCAAATAATTGATCCCCAGATTACCGAATATGCCTTTAAGGATATGACGATGGTGGATCTGGATCATTCCCGAGTTCAGAGTGAATCGCCTGACTTGCCGGAGCAATCCAAGGTACTGGGAGATGAACAGCCTACCTATAGTATTTTAGTAGTTGATAATGAAATAACCATCTTGACTTCATTGTCGAAGCTTTTGGCAATGTTGGGTTATAAAACCGTGACGGCAGAGAATGGGCAGGCAGCTTTAAGCGTTCTTGAATTGGATCCGATTGACCTGGTTATTACCGATGTGAACATGCCGGGGATGTCGGGGATAGAGCTTTTAAGACAGATTAAGCTGAAAAACCAGGAGCTGCCGGTGATTGTTATGACTGGATTTGAAATTGCAGAAGTACCGGCAACGGCGCAGGCCAATAAAGCGGATGGATTTCTGCCTAAACCATTTCTAATGAATGACATGAAAAATTTAATTAATAGAGTGCTGGTGAAATCCCGCTCCGGTGAGATGAATAATAAATCACCTCGGATGGACGAAAGACTCGATACTGGGCTGTTTGACAAGTTAGGATTTCGAGCGCAAAATGATTCTTCAACCAACTGACCAGAAATCGCTTGTCAGCCAAGGTACAATAATCTTGGGAAAGCTGCCGAAGAAATTTGTAGTCCCGAAGGATAAATACGAGATTTTATGGCGAAGTGGTATTGGACGTGTTCTGCGAAATTTAAGGTAAACTCGGATAACTAGAATGATATAACCGAGCTGAAATTAAACGTTAAACAAATTAATGAAGGAGTATTTGCCATGTTGTTCACTATCGCTGTTATTCTGATCGCATTATGGTTGCTGGGGTTGATCACATCCTACACCATGGGTGGATTCGTTCACGTTCTATTGGTGATTGCAATCGTGGTCGTTCTGGTCAGGGTCATTAGTGGGCGAAAAGCGTTCTAACCATCTCATGGATCCAGATCAAGTTGATTGGATTGGTTTTTTAAGTTTAGAGGATTGGATTTAACCCGGCGGCACTACATTCGCAACAAGAGGTAGCAATAGTATGTCTGTTGTCTTACAAGTAGCTTTAATTATGGCATCATTGGCTATCGTCGTGTTGGTAGCTTGCCTCGTGCCGCTGCTGTTCCTATCCTGGCGACAAATTAAACAATTAGCGCTAACTGCGGAGAGCCTGAAGATTTCTTTGGAAAGTCTAATACTCGATAGCCGCGGGCTGGTTAGGAATGCGAAACATCTTTCGGAGCGAGCCGATCAGAACTTGGAAAACATAAATCACGTGGTGCACACTGTGGATCAATGGACCCAACGAGCGGATCGGCTCGTCAACGAACTGGGTTCAGCGATTGAACCTCCAGTGTTTTTACTACTGCGGAACGTAAATCGGATTCGAACGGTGATAAGCACATTTTTTCTGCGGTTATTACCTCACCGTCAGGTAACCCAAAGCAACGAACCAATTAGAAAGGAAGGAAAACGTGTCTGACAATCATAAAACTCAATCTCATCCGAGGTGTGGGTATCTTACCACGTTTGCCTTCGGAGCACTCGCCGGGGCTGTAGCGGCCCTGTGGTTTGCGCTGCGTTCAGGGCAGGAAACACGGCAACTGATCGCTGATCAAGTCCGAAAACTTCAAGACAACAGAGAAATAACTAACGAATAAGCCAGGTGCTTCATCTAAACTCTTTATTAACATCATGAAAGAGGTCATCATGTCAGCACGTAAAATTATTGGGCTTATGGCCGCAGTCGTAGTTCTTGCCCTGGCGGGAAACGCCATGGCACAAGACAATCTCCATAAGTATTTCAACGACGCCTCATCTAAGGTCAAGGCAACCACCAATCCTGTCGAGAAGCGTGAAATCCTCAACAAATCACTTCAAACCATGTCAAACGCCTTGGACCGACTCGAAGGCTCCGGGCTGGTTTCGAAAAACGATCGCGCTGGCATTGACCGTTTCAAGGCAAGCCTCCAAGACAAACAAGATGAGCTGATGGGTCGGAATGGCTACGAGCGCGTGTCCGATGCGCAACTCAATGCCTTCGCCAACTACGTCGTTCAGGATATGGAACAGGCCGAAAAAACGATAACGATCGGCCTTGTCGCGGCGCTCTTGATCGTGATCATTATAATCCTCATCGTCTAAGCAACTTAAAGCGCGACCTTGTTCGGCTTTCAGCATGCCAAGCTTACACAACAGATCTTTTACGAGCGCTACACCAGTGAGTTTGAGGCTGTTCGGGGGAGCGTTCTGCGTAGCGCTCGCGTTCTCTCTGTTTTCGTGCAGCCCCATTCCGTCGGCCTACCCTGAAATTCCGCCCAGAGAGGCTGGTACGCTGCCACCACGCTACACAATAGTATGCCTCATCCACGGCGATGGTGGTTATCTTTATCACGATTCCCTCGGCCAGGGGCATCGAGCTGATGTCGAAGCACTCGCTAGGGCGAAAACGGTCGCGGAACGAAATCCGCAGGCAGAAGTGTTTATTTTCCATGAAAGACACAGGAAACATTTCTTGCTCTTTTTCCCTCGCCGCGACGGGGAATTCTATTATTACCGGCACGGCCGGATTCTCGCCCAAGTATCTTACTGGCGCGACCAGGGGCAATCCCGCTTTGATCCGGAAGTGGCTCTCTATCATCGCTTCCATGCGGAAGAACCGCCTCTGCCGGTAAAAATATTTCTCTACTTCGGGCATGAAATCCCTGAATTCGGTGGAGTTGGCTACGATGCGTCGTATAAGAATTGGACCTTCGAGATGGATACCCTCGCCGATGGCTTGAAGCACCTTACACCTGATTCAACCAAATTTGATCTCCTGGTGCTATCCACCTGTTTCGGTGGTACACCATACACCATCTCAACATTAGCTCCATACGCTCGATATATCGTCGCTTCTCCCGAAAATCTCCATCTCTCCTACTTCGATCTCCAGCCTTTCGAGCGTCTGGATATCGGTTTGCGGAATGAAGATATATCCGGATTCGCGAAGCAGTTCGCTCGCCAAGCGTTCGACCGGTTGACGGAAACTGTCCAAACCGCGGTCACGGTTGCGGTATACGATGTAAACCGCGTACGACCCTACTTGCAGTCCGTTGAGAGTGTCCACGATTCTGCTTTGACCATCATAAAGAGGGAACCTCTAACGTCCCTGGAGCACTGCGATTGCTCAGATGACTCCGCCTACGCACGGCCAGGGATGCGAGAGGGGGTTGAGACATTCTACCGCCCGCCGCTTTTCGGACGCTCGAAGCACACGCTGAGCCACTCCGGGTGGGTATGTTGGCGAAGAATGCAACATACTTCAGAGTAAAATCGCGTAGATTCTCTAATCCACGGGATGATTAACAAAATAGGCAGGAATCAATGGGCAATTCTGGTTTTCACCGGAGGGCAATTTTGCTGTGTTGCGCATTTTTATTTGTGGCGCTTATTTGTCTTGTTTGCCCGCGGATGTCCTGTGCCCAGTTGAGGAGTACAACTCTCGTTCGCTCCTCGTTAGAAGATGAAAGCATCATTCTCATTATTAATAAATCGGTTTACTTTCCTGGCGATACCGTTCGCCTGGTCATTGAACGCACCGATAGTGTAATAACGGTCAAGGTCACTCCGATCATCGCCATCGAGGGCGCAAAACTCCATATTGTCAGCCCTAATACGTATATCATTGCCATACCGGAAATTGTTACCCCAGGTTCCTACCATATTTTCTTGAAGGTTCTGGATGATCAAGGCAGGCGTTTTGTGTACCAGACGGATTGCATTGTGGTCATTGAAGAGCACCAGGCGGTTGAACGGATCGGCGATTATACGAGCATAGCCCCTTCAGCCGGCAGCATGGAATTGCGCCATGCGCTAACCCTACATCGCGGAGTGTTGCGAAATCTATGCGTGATTTTCTTGCGTGACAGTATCCGGGAACAGAAGGGTCCGCAGTTTGTCACCATCAGAACTACGGTGATCTCTCGAGAGGGCGTCGCCATCCAAACACTCGAACGGAGGGTTTTGACCTTTCGAAGTCACGGTGATCCGGAACGGGATCGGGCCATGTTTATCCAATATCGTACCGCCTACGGCGCTTATGCCGCCCTCCGCATGGAAGAACTCGATTTGGTTCCGCTGAATGTAGACTCATTGCCCAGTTGGGCGATTGTCAAGGTCAATATCGAACCTGATTACACAATAAAGATTGGGGCTTATGACCGGACCAACTCGATCACGCAATTTTTTCGCGTGCGAGGCCCCAAGATAGAAATGGGGTTCACCCTCGGCATTCCTAAAGTATTGTACGATACCCAAGCCCAGGATACTTTAGATTATGGGAAGACCAGCGCCACACTGCGGTTTTATTATATTAATCAAATTACCGGACATCGTTTCCCCCTTAATCTGGGAGTGGGAACCTTTGGATTGAACTCGCCGATTGATGTGGGTACTGATCGGGGCGGTTTCACCCTCCCGTTAATGTTGGACGTTTTCGAAGTGCTGCGGATACTAAATCTCGATTTCTTCAAGAAACTTAATGGCGGTCTGGAATTGACTCCCTTTTTCCCGATCCAAAAGAATTTTCGACTCCTGCTCGATGCACAGATTAGTTTTTCCCTCTAAACATCATGAATTGGCCACAAATCCACGAACCCGAAAACGAGACTTCTGTTGTCACAGAGCCCGATTTGTCAAACAAGATATGAGTGCTGACCGTAGTATTTTATGGTGTAGTTTAACTACGATTTAAGGGGGTTAAAGCGCAAATTGTAAGGCGATCTATGTCAGTATTATTTTCGTGGTTGTCCCGGCGGGGAATATTTACCATCACCTAATATTAAAATAGGATATATTACTAAGAGTCTATCGAAATGGAAGAACCAATATTGAATCAGTCCCAAGCTGAACGCCACGATGCAAAAATAATTTCGGAAGTGGTTTCCGAGACTATTTCTACTTCAGTAATTGACAAGTTTTTTTTAGAAGTTGCTTCGTTTTCAATTTTCACTTTGCGCTTTTTCAAAGACGTATTTAGACCGCCGTATGAATTAAATGAATTGGCGAAACAAGCTTTTCTAATTGGCTACAAGTCTCTTCCGTTGGTGGGTATCACCGGTTTCATCATTGGGCTTGTGCTCACGATTCAATCTCGACCCACTCTGGCAAATTTTGGCGCGGAATCGTGGCTGCCGGCAATGGTTGCGGTTTCCATAATAAGGGAGATAGGGCCGGTCATAACGGCCTTAATTTTTGCCGGAAAAGTGGGATCGGGAATCGGGGCAGAATTAGCCTCCATGAACGTAACCGAACAGATTGATGCCATGCAGGTTTCCGGTACGAATCCGTTCAATTATCTTGTTGTCACCAGAGTGCTTTCCACTACATTGATGCTGCCTCTCTTGGTGGTTTATGCCGATGTTATTGGTTTGTTCGGATCCTTTGTCGGCGTTAACTTAAGCGGCGATGTTACTGTTTACTTATTCTTTTCGCAGATATTTCAAAGTCTGGAATTTCAGGACGTGTTCCCGGCTATAATCAAAACTTTTTTCTTCGGATTTGCAGTTGGCTTGGTAGGATGTTATCAAGGATATAATTCCAACAAGGGGACAGAGGGAGTGGGGAAAGCGGCAAACTCAGCAGTAGTCTTCGCCTCGTTAATGGTCTTTATTATTGACGTGATAGCGGTACAAATCACAAATTTGCTTCAAAATTAAATTGAGTGATCAGAAGAATGTCAACAAATGCCATCCCTATGGCCTTGGAACGCGATGATAAGCAAAACGGTCTTGTCGTCGTGGCGATGGAGCATCTTAAGAAATCTTTTGGGAATAATCATGTGTTGCAAGATATAAATTTAGTAGTACACAAAGGCGAGAACCTCGTGGTACTCGGGAAATCCGGGACTGGTAAATCAGTACTTATTAAATGTATTGTGGGATTGATTGAACTTGACGAGGGTAAGCTTGTCATACTGGAGCAGGATATGTCTGCACTCAAGGGCAATGATCTGATTGAATTACGCAAAAAGATTGGATTTCTTTTTCAAAGCGGTGCGTTATACGATTCCATGACCGTGCGTGAAAATCTTGAATTCCCCTTAAGAAGACAGTTACGTTCATTACCGAAAGCCAAATTGGACTCGCTGGTAGAAGAAGCCTTGCATAATGTGGGACTCGATACCTCAATTGACATCATGCCTGCAGAACTTTCCGGTGGTATGCGTAAAAGATTAGGTTTAGCCCGGACGTTGATTTTGAAACCAGAGATTATGCTATATGATGAGCCTACTACCGGACTGGATCCTATAACTTCAAAAGAGATCAGCAGCCTCATTCTGGAAGTGCAAAAAATATATAATACGTCTTCCATCATTATCACTCACGATATGGAATGCGCCAGGCGAACCGCAAATCGAATCATCGTAATCAAAGACGGAGTATGCGCGGCAGAAGGGTCGTATGACGATCTCGCGCATTCAAAAGATCCCTGGATACAATCATTTTTTGAGTGATTCTCTTTAATCGAATTGTGGGAGTGGATTAGATGAAAAAACATGCCAGTGGTAAAATCAGGCTGGGGATTTTTATTTCCCTGGGTATAGCGGTATTCATGCTAGGAATATTTTATATCGGTGCGCAGCAGCATCTTTTCGAAAGCACCTTTCGCATAAGTGGAATCTTTAAAGATGTTGGTGGTCTGCAAATAGGAAATAACGTACGATTCTCGGGGATAAATGTAGGGACCGTCGATAATATTAGTGCTGTGAGTGATTCTACTGTTAAAGTAGAAATAGTCATTGAGGAGGACACGCGAAAATTTATTAAAAAAGATGCGACTGCGAGTATTGGTTCGGAGGGGTTGATGGGGAATAAAGTCTTAATTATAAATCCCGGTACCGGCGGGCAAGCGGAAATAGAAAACAACGATACTATCCAAACCATTCAACCTATCAATTTTGACGATGTCTTGATATCATTAAAAGCAACGATTGATAATGCCTCCAATATCACCGACGATATGGCTAAAATTGTCGGTACAATACAATCGGGAAAAGGAACTATTGGCAGGCTGTTCATGGATCAAACGCTAGCGCAAAACATCGACTCGTCGGTGCTAAATTTAAAGCAAGGTTCCGAAGGTATGGCAAATCTAATGGAAGATTTAAAAGGTAGCTTTGCGGAAAATATGGATTCCATTCTGGTTAATTTGAAAGAGGGATCGGAGGGGTTTAAAACACTGACAACCAAGGCCAAAAAGAGTTGGCTGCTGTGGGGCTTTTAACCTAGGAAGATAATCTGAATGTCGAAGCCGCGTAAACCTCTAATAACAATCCACACGGCGATGCGACTAAAGTTACTTTAGACGCCATGGGTGCGGGAACCACTACCACCAGAAACCGGAACCACAAAGTTATGGGATTCCGGCTTTTTGTTTATGCC
>JAGVQJ010000075.1 GCA_020051775.1 Calditrichota bacterium
CAACCTTTTCGACGGGCCTCATAAACGGATCCACGGGATAGCCGACACGGTGGCGGAACTCAAGAGTCAAAATAGACAACCGGAAGCGTTGGCGGTCATCAACCAAACTCGGGCGGGGGAATTGTCCACGATGGTGCGGCTGTTTCAGGAAACCCGAGACATGATCAGGGGGACGCTGCGCGAAATCGTCATGATCGTGGAGAGCAACGGGCGAAGATTCGGTCTGGTTGTGGACAGTGTCTCCGAGGTAGTGGACATAGCTGACGAACTAATCGAGCCTCCCCCGGCACAATGTAAGGGCCAGGAAGCTCGTTTCGTCAAAGGATTAGGACATGTAGGCGACCAGGTCAAGATTTTGTTGAATGTCAACGAATTAATTGATAGCGATGAAGCAAAGGGTATCGCCTCGGCTGCCGATTAAACACCTTTTGCATAGTAATAATCAAGACTACCCGTGGAGTGGAGTAGAATAGACCAGGGAAAGTCGGGATAAAATGTTGGACAAGGTGAAACTGGGACAGGAGCTCATCGGGGGATTCGCGATCACGGCGCTGATCCCCGAAAGTCGCCAAAACTGGGTAATTTGCGCAGAATGAGAGGAGATCCGACAATGCGAAAAGCAAACTTCCAGATCACAATTATAGCGTCCCTGGTTATCTGTATTCTGTGGATCCCGGTGAAGGCGCAAACCCAAGAGTGGGTATTTGCCAGATTGGATCAGCTTCAGGCGAAAATCAAGCTATTGGAAAATAGCCAGGAGAAGGAAATAAAAAAATTGCAACAACAGCTCGCGGCAATTCAACCCGGACCTGCGACGACGCAGAATTTTGACAGCACGATCCTGGCCTTGGGCACTCAAGTGCAAGGCCTCACTCAGGAACTCGGGACGGTAAAGGCGAAGAAGACGGAGGACGCCGTGCTCTTAGCGGATTTGACGACAGACTTAAATTCCCTGTTAGGGGAACTTCGAGCCAATTTGAGCAACCCGCCTGTGACTATCACTCCGATTCCCACGGAACCGGCCGCTCCCGGCATCATTCCTGGTTTGGAATTTTCCGGATTTGTTGATGCCAGCAGTTACTATCATGTGCCGAGCGGTCAAAATACGTTCGGATTGGATCAAGTCGAACTGGATCTGGAAAAAAAGATCGGTGAGATAGGACACGTTCGTGCCGATGTAGAATGCCTTAACGACGGTGCTGGAGGATTTGCCTTATCCCCGGAGCAGGGGTATTTGTATTTTAGTCCGAAAGCACTGGCGCCCTGGGGATTAACCTTAGGAAAATTCAATGCTCCAATCGGATTTGAAGCCTTGGATCCAACGGGTATGTATCAATACTCCTGGTCAAATATATTTCGCTATGGGTTGCCGACCAATGTTACGGGCGCTATGGTAAGCGCTGACTTCAAATTGGGCATTAACTTGAAGGCATACCTTTGCAATGGTTGGGATCAGAATACCGACATCAATACCGGTAAAACCGGCGGGATGAGGTTAGGCTACACATACGGGGCTATCGGTCAAGTTGGAATGTCAATCATCAGCGGCTCACAGAATACCTCCGAAGGCGACCGTTTATCCGTCTTCGATATTGATCTCACCTCGACGCCCGTCAGCGGTTTGACGGTCGGTGGGGAATTCAATTATGGAAATGACAAAATTGGTTCAATTACCAATCGCTGGCTCGGATTTTTACTCATGGGTCATTATGATTATTCCACTTGGGGTGGTCTGACGTTGCGTTACGATTACTTTGATGATCGAGAGGGCACGCGACTTCCCAGCGGTGTCGCGGAAAAGAGACACGCCCTTACGCTTGCGCCCACCTTTGTTTGGGGTCAGGGGATGGGGGCCTTGCTGGAGTATCGTTTGGATCTGTCTAATCACCAGGTATTTTTAGATCATGATCAAAATCCGGTAAAAACGAATTCCGCCATCGCGTTCGAAATTACATATACTCTCTAATATACTCATTATCCTGTCACGCGGAGGAAGAAATGTCCTACTTTGCCAACCTGAAGGTGAAAGCCAAACTAACCCTGCTGGTAGGAATTGCGGTGGTTGGGTTCGCGGCTTTTGGTCTGTACAGTTATAGCACCTTGAATAAGGTGAAAGTAAACGGTCCAGTATATCAGGAAATTGTACTCGGCAAGGATTTGGTTGCCGATATACTGCCGCCGCCGGAATATATTATTGAATCCTACCTGGTCACTCTGCAGATGATTGACGAAATGGAGCAGGAGTCAGACCTGGCAACTTTAAGTGCGCTGGAGCGGCGGTTCCAAACGTTGCACAAGGATTTTGATGATCGGCACGATTTCTGGGTAAAGAACCTGCCGCCAGACGCCATGGGAAATGCTCTGAACCAAAATTCTTATGACGCTGCGAAGGAGTTTTTTGAGGCCTGGAATGCGGAATTCAGACCGGCGCTCATGTCGCAAGATGTGAACCGCGCCAAAGAGGTGAGTCGCAAACGACTGAAGCCCTATTATGAGCAACACCGAGGCGCCATTGATGACGTCGTACAGATGGCACTCCAAAAAAACAGCGAAGCTGAGAAAGCCGCCGCCGCCATTATATCCGGCCGTACGACCGCCCTGGTTCTGATCGCGCTGATCATTATCTCGTCCGTTTGTTTACTGGGATGGTTGACCATGCGTGCGATCCTTAAACCTCTGACGCAGGTGGTTCATGCCATTGAATCCGTGGCTACCGGCAATCTCAATGAGCAAGTATCCTGCCAGACCAATGATGAAATCGGTGCTCTGGCCAAATCCACGAACAAGATGGTCGAAAACCTGCAGGCGAAAGCTAAAATTGCGGGCCAAATAGCGCAGGGGAATCTTGAGGTAGAGGTCAAGTTGGATTCCCAAGCTGACGATTTAGGCAAAGCCATGAACACCATGATCAAGAATTTGAAGCAGGGTCAAAAGGAGATTGACCAGGCGCTTCGAGATTCGCAGTTAAAGGCCGAATACCTCAATCGCCTGCCGACCCCCTTCATGGTGGTGGATAAAAATATGACCGTGCAGTTCCTGAATGAGGCTGGAGCGCAAGCAGCAGGGATGAGTGCAGAAAAATGTGTCGGTAAGAAATGCTCCGATTTATTCTCGAATTCGCATTGCAATAATAGTGAATGTCGCACGGCGCGAGCCATGCAACGGGACGGTGTGTTCACCGGTGAAACCGTTATAACGGCTCGCGGTTTAAACCTGCCGGTTATGTATACCGGAGCACCCCTGAAGGATCGAGACGGCAATATCATCGGCGGGGTTGAATATGTAGTGGATATAACGGCTATCAAAACCGTAGTTAACGAAGTCAACCGCACGGCGCAAAAACTGGTGGAAGGAAAACTCAACGAACGCGCTAGAATTGATAATGCGGATGGAGATTACAAGACTCTGGTGGATGGATTCAACCGCGCCATAGACGGCATTCTCGCACCAATCAAAGAAGCAATATCCTGCCTGGAGGAAATTGCACAGGGCAACTTGACGGTGGCCATGAAGGGTGAATATCAAGGTGATAATGTTCGCATGAAAGATGGTCTGAACAACACCTTAGAAACTCTAAATGATCTGCTGGCTCAGGTGTCATTGGCGGTAGACCAGGTGGCCTCCGGTTCGCAGCAGGTGTCGGAATCAGCCCAATCGCTGTCGCAGGGCGCCACTGAGCAGGCTTCCAGTTTGGAAGAGATCACCGCCAGTATGACCGAGATGGCTTCCCAGACCAAGGCCAACGCCGAAAACGCTACCCAGGCCAACCAATTAGCCGCCTCAGCCCAGAGTGGCGCTCAGGAAGGCGATAAGCAAATGACGCAAATGCTCGGCGCCATGACCCAGATCAATGAGTCCTCCGGACAGATCTCCAAGATCATCAAGGTCATTGATGAGATCGCCTTCCAGACGAACCTATTAGCCTTGAACGCAGCGGTGGAAGCGGCTCGCGCTGGTGTGCACGGCAAGGGCTTCGCCGTGGTGGCCGAAGAGGTGCGAAACCTGGCTCAGCGATCGGCTAAAGCGGCAAAGGAAACCACTGAGCTGATCGAAGGCTCGGTCAAGAAAGTGGAAAACGGCACGTCCATCGCTCAGCAGACGGCCAAGGCTTTGAACGAAATCGTTGCCGGCGTCTCCAAGGTAACCGACTTGGTGGGTGAAATCGCCTCGGCCTCCAACGAGCAGGCTCAGGGCATCGAACAGACCAATGAAGCCTTGGGTCAGATTGATCAGGTCACTCAGTCTAACACCGCCAGTGCCGAAGAATCCGCCGCGGCGGCTGAAGAGCTGTCATCCCAAGCAGTGCATCTGAAGCAGATGCTGGGCCGCTTCCAGTTGCGCAATCAGCAGCGCAATTCCTGGGAAAACCAGCAGGTGCCCCCGCATGTGGACCGGATGGTAAAAGACTTGGAAAAGAATCAGCTAAAGGCAAAGTCTATGAAAAAGTCCCGCGCGGTGAAGCCGGCGGAAATCATCGCCTTGGATGATGAGGAGTTCGGGAAGTTCTAAATTGTATAGCGCTGAAACCAGCGGCTGTCGGCGGCAGAGACCGTCCGGCAGCCGCCGACAAGGCTGAGCATTAGAACCATAATCATTCTATCATAAATGATGACCACGACACTCGAGACTGCAAATCCTAAATCACAACTCACGCCGTTAACAGACCGTGAGTATGCCCTCATCCGCGATTTGGTATACGAGCGCTTCGGCATCAGCTTGGGTGAATGCAAACGGTCGTTGATCGTGGGTCGCTTGCATAAGGTACTGAAAGATAATGGGTTGACTACTTTCAGTCAGTACATTGAGTATATCAAAGCTGATACCACCGGAGAAGCCCTCACCAAATTGATTGATCGCATTTCGACCAATCATACCTTCTTCTACCGGGAAAATGACCATTTCGAGTTCTTCTCCAAGACATGTTTGCCTGAAGTATTGGCACGTCAACGACAACGGGGTTTTAAATCCCTGCGTCTATGGGTCCCGGGATGTTCCTCGGGCGAGGAACCTTATACCCTGGCAATGCTAATACTCGAACATCTGGGATCTGACATTCGTTCATGGGATGCCGGAATCCTGGCCACGGACATTTCTTCCAGAGTCCTGAACCTCGCCACAGCAGGAACGTATGAGAAGGAAAGTGTATTCCGGCTACCCTCCGCATTGGCGAAAAAATATTTCCATCGCCTGCCCGATGGCCGGTACAGCGTCAATAATCAGATAAAATCGCTGGTGCTCTTTCGCCGGTTGAATCTAATGCGCCCAGAGTATCCATTTAAGAACC
>JAGVQJ010000101.1 GCA_020051775.1 Calditrichota bacterium
AAGGTAGTAGCCGGATTGAAAGGATTGGGGGACGCCGCCAGGTTTAGATCCGAAGGGATCGAGGCAGCCATTGGCTGCTCACCCGGGAACGGTTCGCCGAAGCACTGTGAGTTGGTCACAATCGGCCCGCCATCGGCCACTGCCGATTTGGTGAAGCTGAAGAAACTGGAATCTATGGCCGGATAGGTAAACGACAAGTTGGCGTAACCTAAATAAACGTAAGATCCCGACGGATATGTGCTGGGGATGCTCTGCGTGCGCAGGCGCGTCAGGCTGACTCCGGTGGGCGGATTTACGGTCACCGGACCCAACGTCGGTGCGGTATAGGTTCCGTTCGGGTACTTGATGCGAGCCCAGACTACAAAAGGCGAGGCCGGGCCATTATTGACGACCGTGGCATTAAACTGGAAACTGCCGCCGCCGGCCGGCACCACGATGGGAGGGTTGATGGGTGTCAGCGTGACGTCCGGAAGGGGTGGTGATCCGGCTGGAGTCGCATTGACGGCATTCAGAGCGTGGATCATGCCCGCGCCCCAATTGTTATCTTTGCCGGTTGTGCCGTAATCCGTGGCCGTAATCTCCATTAACGAGTCAAGCTGGCGAGGCGTCAGGCTGATGTTCTTATCCAGCATCAGAGCCAAGACACCGGCCACGTGCGGCGTGGCCATCGAGGTGCCGCTCATGGTGGTGTAGCCGCTGATGTTGTTATACAGACACGATTTCACGATATTGCCCGGAGCGGCGATGTCCGGTCGGATCAACCCGATGCCGGGATTGTACTGGTAATCGAACCAGGGTGAAATCGTATACCAGGTCACCGGCCCATGACTGGAGAACGACGCCAGTGTAGGTGGTGAAGTATTCTGCGTGGCGCCACAGCAAATAACACTGGAAAGTCCACCGGTCAAAGTTTGCGCTGGATTTAACCACGGAGGCGGGCAATTGCCCGGCACGCGTACGTTATTGGGCGTGGCGTAAGATCCACCGTATTGGCCTTCGTTGCCAGCGGCCACGGTGAAGGCGATTCCGGCGGCCAGGGAGTTATCGCAAGCTGTGCGGAATTGCTGCCGGTCGCTGGTTGAACCGCCGCCGGCCCAGCCGCCGGACATACTGAACAGATCGCAGTTCTGCTGCACGGCGAAGTTTATGCCGGCGATCATGGCGGAGGTGGTGCCCGAACCACTGCCCGACCAAACTTTAATAGCCATGATGATGGCATTGGGAGCCACGCCGGCCTGAGTTCCGGCAGCGCCATTGGAGGCGATGGAACCGGCCACGTGTGTGCCGTGCCCCAGAGGGCCGTCATCCATGGGATTGTTATCGTTGCTGTAGAAATCCCAGCCGTGGAGGGGGTATTGCGCGCCGCCGTTCCACATGTGGGTAGTCAGATCCAAGTGGTTATAATTGACGCCGGTATCGAGCACGCCGACGATAACCCCGGAGCCGTTATATCCTAACGCCCAAACAGCCGGAGCATTGACCGCAGCCACGCCCCAGGCGATCTCATCGGAACCGTCAATGACCGGCACCGGCCCCACCGGCTCTTCAGCCAAGGCGTAGCGTTCCGGGTCATAATTGACTTCGGCCACGTTGGTGAATTGCGCTAAATGCTGGATCACTTCGGGAGTCGCCTTAACGGCTACCATATTGACTATGACTAAGGGTGTGATTCTGTCTACTTTACCACTGCCTTGAAGACTATTCAAGTAATCTATTACCTCGACTTGAGTGGACTGAGAAAGGTCCGTTAAATACTGCATAACCACTTGTCGCGTGGTCTGCTTGTCCATATCCTGGGTCATGGCTTGCATAAGAGCCAGATCACCCTGTTCCTTCATGGTCACATTAACCTGAATTAGTTCATTAGCGGAACTGATATTCATTTTGGCGACCAAATCTGGAGTGATGGTCCCGGCCATCACCGCGCCGGAGATTGCAAGGATACAAAAGAGTCCCAGTGCCAGTCTGCGCATGATTCCTCCTCTTGGTGTTTGATAAGGCGAATTAGCCGATTAAAGCGTCGTTTTCCTGCTGGCAGGAATTATTTGAGTGCTTTCTATAACAGATACGTTAATATACGCAATTTTTTGCACTCAGTCAACGATTATTTTTGGCCCCGGCACGAAATTTACCAATTGTCGGTATTACGTGGAAAAAACAAAGAGGCGGGGGTTAGCCGCCTCTTGACCTTCAACTTCTTTTGTCTTACTTCAGAAGCATTAATTTCTGGGTAGTGGAATTTTGCCCGTTGCACAAGCGGCAGAAATAGATTCCCGACGCATGTTTAGAGCCATCGAAGGTAATCCGATGCGCCCCCGCTTCCTGTATACCTTCCACTAAAGTGGCCGCCAGCCTTCCATTCAGGTCGTAAACCTTTAAACTGACCTGGCTTATCGCTGAAAGCTGATAGCGGATGGTGGTCGCCGGGTTGAAGGGATTGGGAGTAGCAACCAGGTTCATACCCGAAGGGATCGAAGCAGCCATTGGCTGCTCGCCCGGGAATGGTTCGCCGAAGCACTGGGAGTTGGATACGATCGGCCCGCCATCGGCCGCAGCGGATTTGGTAAAGGTGAACGAAGCTGAATCCAAAGCCGGGTAGGCGTAAGTGGAGTTGGCATATCCAAGGTACACGTAGGAACCTGCGGGATAGGTGCTGGGGATGTTCTGAGTACGCAAGCGGGTCAGGCTTACTCCCACCGGAGGATTAA
This sequence comes from Calditrichota bacterium, assembly GCA_020051775.1. GTDB lineage: Bacteria > Electryoneota > B3-LCP > B3-LCP > B3-LCP > JAGVQJ01. The sequence continues at coordinate 2,709 of JAGVQJ010000101.1, forward strand.
CGGTCACCGGTCCCAGGGTTGGAGCCGTGTAGGTTCCATTGGGGTATTTAATCCGAGCCCAAACTGAGAATGGAGACTGGCTGGGGCCATTATTCACCACAGAGGCATCGAACTGGAAGCTGCCGCCCTGAGCCGGAACCACGATAGGCGGATTAATGGGGGTCAAAGTAACCACCGGGGTGGGAGGGACTCCCGCCGGAGTAGCGTTGACCGCGTTCAAGGCATTGATCAGGCCGGATCCGAAAATGTTGTCTTTACCCGCCGTGCCCAAGTCCAACGCAGTCACCTCCAGCAAGGAATCAATCTGGCGCGGTGTCAAGCTGGAATTTTTCTGTAACATCAAGGCCATGGTACCGGCCACGTGTGGAGTGGCCATGGACGTGCCCTGCATGAAGGAGTATCCGGCTATATTGGTATTCGAGCAGGATTTGGTATTCACGCCCGGAGCGGAAACGTCCGGCCTTAACAGACCCATGCCGGGGTTATAAGCATAATCATACCAAGGCGCATAAGTTGCCCAGGTGCTGGGGCCGCGGCTGCTGAAACTGGCGATGGCATGGCTCTCCTGGGTCGCTCCTATGCAGATTACACAGGAAAGGCCGCCGATAAGTGTCTGGCCAGGGTGCAGCCAGGGGGGCGGGCAACGGCCGGGTGTGCGCACATTATTCGGGATGGGATAGGAACCGTACTGCGCTTCATTTCCGGCGCAGACTGCGCCCGGAACGCCCGCTGCTAAAAGATTCTCGCAAGCGATGCGAAACGGCGGAATTTCCGGCGGCGTAATCAGGGAGCCATACCAACCCAGCGACATACTGAACAGATCGGCGCCATGCTCCATCGCGAAATTCATACCCGCGATGCACTGAGCCGGGCTGCCCTGGCCATTGTCGCCCAGAACTTTTAGGATCATGATGGTGGCATTGGGAGCGACACCCGCTTGTGTTCCCGCCGAGCCATCTGAAGCGACCGTGCCGGCGGTATGAGTACCATGCGAATGACCGTCCATGGTCGTGGAATTGTTATTGTAGAAATTCCAGCCATGATTGGGGTATTGGGGACCACCGTTCCACATGTGGTCGGTCAAATCCAGGTGGTTGTAATTGACGCCGGTGTCAATCATACCCACGATGACACCGGTGCCATTGTACCCTAAAGCCCACACTTCCGGGGCGTGAATGTCGGTCAAGCCCCAGGTAATTTCGTCGGCTTCATCAATCCCAGGAGGAGCCAATGGCCCAACAGGCTCACCGGCCAGGGCATAACTTTCCGGATCATAGCAGATATTCTCGATCCCCGCAAAGCCTTCCAGGCGGTGAATGACCTCTGGGGTGGCTTTTAGCGAAATGATGTTGGCGATGAACAGGGGATACACGTGGCTGACCTTGCCCGAACTCTTAAGGCTCTCCAGGTAGACGCGGATGTCGCCTTGAGTGCTCTCTGCCATGCTTTTAAGATATCCCAGCACCGCTTCACGAGTGGCTCGCTTATCCAGACCTTCCGTCAGGAACTGCATCTGTTCCTGGTCCGCCTGCTGGGCCATAATCACCATCACGGGGATCAGTTCATCCGGTGCGCTGGAATTCAGCTTTTCGGTCAAATCCGGAGTGATAGTCGCGGCCAGTACAGCGCCGGAGATCATAAAAACAGATAAAAGTGCCAGTGCCAGTTTGCGCATGATTCCTCCTCGTGGCGTTAGGGGTATGGAGTATAATGATGGTGCTGATATTTGCGTAAGTCATAAAATATACGCAAATTTTCCCGCCCTGTCAAGCAGTATTAATTCACAACAACAGAAATTTTATCATTGTTGATATGGGCTAATGCAATAGAAAAGCGGACGTAGCGCCCGCCTTTTATCCACATATCTGCCTATTTTAGATTACTTAACCTTAAAATCCACCTCCTGCGATCCCGGGATGGACACTGTTACGGGTGAGGTTTTATTATGGTTATCCCCTAATGCCTCCACCTTCACCTCCCCCCACTCCAGATTGGAAAACCGGTAAAATCCATTCTCGCCGGTGCGAGTCGAAATCGTTACATCGCCGCTAACCAACCGAATTTCGACACCGGCCTTCCCTTTGCCGTCCCTATCCAGCGCCCAGCCTGAAACGGAGGGGTAATGAATCGCCTCTTCCACGTTGATGATGCCCCAGCCCCAGTCGGGATCGGGCCGGTCGGCGCGCGAGGCGGTGGCCCGAACCGCTTCGGTGACTTGATCCGGTCCCCAATCGGGATGTTCGGCCAGGATCAGCGCCATGCAACCCGCTGCTATGGGTGTGGACAGCGAGGTGCCGTTCCAAAATCCATAGCGATCCCAGGTATCCGGTGAAACGCAACAGGTGCGCACCCCTTGCGCCAGCACGTCCGGTTTGATGCGCCCATCCGCCGAAGGCCCTCGCGACGAGAACCGCGCCAGGTCGCCGTCATAGCGCACCGCGCCGATGGCCAGCAATCCTTCAGCGTCGGCAGGCACGCCCATCGTCCTGCCTTCCGGGCCTTCGTTGCCGGCGGCAGTGCACAGCACCATGCCCAGTTCATAAGCTAAATGACAGGCGCGGCTGGTCGGAGCGGTCATCCCGTCGTAATCCGCTGTAGTGTACCAGTCCTTATAAGAGAGCGAGGCGGACAACACATCCGCGCCCAGTTTTTCCGCCCATTCCACCGCCCGGACGAAATAGTCCTCTTCTATGGCCGTTTCACCGCGATCATCTTCAGTCTTGGCCAAGATAAAGGCGGCTTCATGCGCCAGGCCGACCAGATTGCCGGGGCTGTATCCGCAGATCGTGGAACCGCAAGCCGTGCCATGGTGGGCTTGCCCTTTGCTATCCTGCTTCGGGTCGTAACCGGTGTAATCGTCATCGTTGATGAAGTCGTATTGCGCAATCAGGTCCATCCCCTGGAAAGCTTCATGGTTCAGTTGGAAGCCGCCATCCAGCACCACAATGCGCACGCCCGCGCCGTGGTTGCCGCGTGAGTGAGTCTCCAGAGCGTTGACCATCCGCGCCTGATTCAGGGAAGGCCCGTACCAGGATTTGTCCATACGCCAATACGGGTCGGTCACGGCCGGGTCGGGTTGTGTGGGATAAATTTCGCCAGGGGGAATCGGTTCGGAAAATGCTTGATTCACTTCGCGATGGGCGAAAGTTTCCGGTGAAGCCAACAGTGGAGTCGAGGCGCGGTTCAGCTTTCCCATCGGCCGGAGACCGCGCACGAAGGGCAACGCGGCAATCTGCTCAACTGTCGCAGAATCCGCCTGCACCGAGAGCGCATTCAGCCAACGGCTCTCGCCCCGCAACCGCACTCCAGGCAGCGCCAGGATTTGCTGTTTGTATCGCTCAGCCACCGGCAGATCGAACTCGCCCGCCACCCCCAACCTCCCGCGCAGTAGACGCCGTTCCAGCGCGTGGGGATCAATGCTTGCTTCTTGCACCTTGAGACTCGAAGTTCCACCCTTATCTCGAAAATAAACCCACCAGGGTGCATCTGCAGCCACAAGAATTGCAGGGCATAAAATGAGTAAAAGTAAAGGTACGTAGATCTTTTTATTCATAACTCATAACTCATCACTCATGACTTTTACGGATTCACCACCCAGATCCCCCCGCCATTGCAATAAGCCACCTGCGACCCATCCGGCTTGATGGAAGGTTGGGCGCCCGTAAAAGACAATTGCTCAAAACCGCTGCCGTCTAAATTGATGACGTAGATCCCCAGATCCTGTTCTCCGTCAATCTGCCGGTGGGCCAGGCGATCTCCAGCGCTGACGGAGGGTTCGGCGCCCTTCTGCACGATTTTAGTGGGAAGACCACCACCGGCTGAGATGATGCAGATTCGTGAGCCAGGGTCGCTGACAAGTCCACTTCGGGTAAAATCATAAATCAGATAATTGCCATCTGATGTCCATACGAAATGAAGGCAGCTATCTGCAATCATGCTGCTTGGCAATCCAGCTAAATCCGATACATTCATTCGATATTGCAGCGTGTCTATATATCCATTGGGATGATAGGTAATATAAGTTTCCCTGTAGGCAACGAGAGTGCCGGTAGGACTAACCTGTGGTTCATAGCCAGTTTGTGTCAAACGTGTCGCTTGACTAATAGAAAAATCCAACCTGAAAAGCCCCTGCGTTCCCGACTGAAAATCATCTTCCGCAAACACCAGGCCCGATCCGTCCGGAATCCAATCGGGATACTTGCCGGTGGGATGATGGCGAACCAAGTTCGATCCGTCGGCGTTGACGGTGAAGATGCCGGAAGTGCTGTCTATGGTCGCACCGGCTCCGCTGAAGGCGATCATGTCGCTGCCGGCCGACCAGCGGTAGTCGTAGTTGTGCGGGTGGCCGGAATCCACGATGCGAGTGGCGATGCCCGATTGTGCCTCCCAGATCCAGATACCGGCGTTGGCGCCGCTGCCGCCATAGGCCAACTTCTGGCCATCCGGTGACCAGCGCGGCAGGCTGCCGGAAGCGGCAATTTGAGTGGAGGGTGGAAGATTGATGGTCGGTTCTGTGGAATCAAACCCACCACAGGATAACAGCCCCAGCAACAGAATCAACGCCGCTACTTGTGCAATCCGAAAATGTAACCACCACATCATACTCGCCTTAAAATTGCTGAGCACCGATACCTTAATTATTGTCATTTGTCATTTATCATTTGTCATTAATAGCCGTACTCCACCACGTACCGCAGCGTATCCGTCGCACCCGGAGCGAGGTTTACGTCGAATTCGATGCGGTTGGCGTCCTTGACTTTGTGCGTTACGGGCTTGTCGCCCCAGGTTGCCTGGGTAATATCCCAGAAGCCATACAGTCTTTCGCGAATGGTGATGGGGGAAGCTTGATCTCTCGAACTGACCAGCACGATCTCCACGGTATCGCGAGTGCGATTGCGCCCAATGCGCTCGTGATCCACACGGTTGCGATCCACGCGCAGGTCGAACGCCTTGCCGATCACCAGATCCACTTCGTCGCCCGGTGAAGACGCTTTCATCTGATCCTCGCCCAGGAACAACACTCTACCCTGCTTATCAGCCTGATAAAGCAGCAGGTCGCCTTCGGGTAACGCTATCCCCAAGCCGGCGTCCTTGCGATTGGCGAAAACCAGGTGTATCTCAATCTCTTCGGCTCCGGATGATCCGTCGTAGAAGAAACCTCGTTGTGCTTTCACTTCCACCGGGCCGATCAACGGCAATCCCTTGGACTGTGACGCATGCAAGCTGGTGCGGTCCGGGACCGGATAATGGCGGTACTCGAAAAAGCGCTGGCCGACCGCCTCGGTTTTAGTCTCCGGAGCCGTTAACTCTTGTTGATCGCTAAGTTGTCGGGCGTCGCCGGTGCGATGTGGATTGCCTGCGATCAGATCCACCCGAGCCTCGGGGAAATCCATCTCCAGATTATTGGTCAAGGTCAGGTTGCCGGTCAACCTCACACGGTCGTTACCTAAAACATACGCGGCGTAATCCGCCTGCCAGGTGATGCCGTTGGTCAGATAGGAAATCTCGACCGAGGTTTTCTTATGCGCCTGCCCGCAACGGACGTTCCATACCACTTCCGGGCGCAACGCCAAACCCTCAGGCAACGCCTCAAAAGTCATATCTTTTGCGCCCGACCGCTCTACCAACGACAGAGATCCAGGGTGGTCCTCGGGTTCCAGATAGATGAACTTGTCGTCGAAATTGCGCAGGATGCCCTTATAGGTGCTGTCTCCTTTGACGAACTCAAAAGACTTGTCCAGGTACTTGTGCCAGAGACGATCCTGGTTGACCAGGTCGTCCTCGTAATTCACCTCGATAGTCTTGACGTCGGAAAGATTATCAGCAGGAGTAACGCGCAAGGTGGGCTGATAGATGCCGGGGGCGATACCTTTAAATACGAGCCGGTTGTCGCCTTTGATCAGATCCACAGTGCGCGTGTCTGTAATCAACACCAGATCGCGTTGGTAGACAGTCAGAGAGACTTGGGCAAGGAGCGCCGAGGTCAACAGCGCCACAGCCAGCAGGCTGGTGAAGAGTCGGGTTTTCAAATTATCCTCTGGATTGATATCAGGAGTTAAATCTGTGAAATCTGGTTGATCTGCGGGAATTCCGTCAGTAAACGGATCAGTCTACGGACTGACTGTGATTCTGACGATTTATTTTCGCTATTGTGTATACCCCAGCGCTCGTATTTGATCTTTAATAACCTCGTCGGCTCCGGAACGGATGATGGTACCGCTCTTACGCCCCTTTTCATAACTCTTGATAGAGGATACCGGGTGCAGTGCCATAAATTGGGAATCCAAAGCAGCGGTTATCACGTTGCCGTCCATGTCCCGGCCGGTAGGCAGCCCGAAAATGTGCAACAGAGTCGGCGTAAGATCCATTACATTGGTGCTATCGAGCTTCACTCCCTGCTGGAAGTGCGGGCCGCAAGCCACGAAAACACCATCGTAGCGGTGTTCGCCGGTACGGAAGGGAACCGAGTGCGAAGGATCAGGGCCGAAGCCGTGATCGGAAACGATGATTACGTCTGTGCCCGGTTCCTGGATCTGCAGGAATTGTCCCAGGAGGTCATCCATGTAGCTGTAAAACTCAGGAATCACATTTCCGAAACGGTCAATATCTTCCTGGGCTACTGAATCGAAACTGGCTGGGTCATAGTACTGCCAGAAAAAATGCGAGATCATATCCACACCCTCGAAGTAGATGGCAAAGAGATCGGGGCGGTATTCCTGGTATAGGAACCTCCCAGCCTGATTGAAAGATTCTGAAGCAGTGAACGACAATTTGAACTGGTACATGGGATTCCAGTCTTTATCTTCATTTCCAGCCCAGCCCGAAGGCGTCACGAACTTACCGGCGTGGGGGATAAAGCGGCCAATCTCCTCGTCGGTGATGCTCTCTGGAAGCCGATTGAATTGGTTAACCTTTTCCAGAAGTTGTGGCGGCCAGGTTTGCCCTTCCGTTAACGTAAGCGCTGAGGCTCGCGGGTTGAATAGAGTATAGGTGAAACGATCGGATAGGATAAAACCGTTAACTTTTTCCGCCGGCCAGGAAGCCCACCATCCGACCACACCCACGCTGCGTTTTGCATCGGAGAGGATATTCCAGATCGCTTCGCAACGGCGCGAAGAACTGGTCACGGGCAAGTCGGCGCTGCGCTGAAACATGGTGATGAGCCGGTAAAGCCCCAAGCCGTCCGGGTATTCGGTGAAATTATTGGCCATTCCCGCGAATTGAAACGAACCAAAGTTCTCGATGCCGTGCTTTTCGGGCGATTTGCCGGTGGCCATGCTCGTCCAGATCAACGGTGATTTCAATACGTCCAAGCTGCGAAAAGGCGCTGCCACGCCGTTATCCACCAATGACCTCAGGTGAGGAAGCTTCCCTTCCGCGAAGAGCTTGTTGATCACCGACCATTCCGCTCCGTCCCAACCGATGATGGCCACGTGCGCGCTATCCTGAGGCGCCGCCAACGCTGTCTGTATTTCAGCCTTGTCACCCAGTCCTGAATCCTCAGGCCGGGGAATGATGATCATGGTGTAAGATACCGCCAGGACTATGTAAGCGGCGAACAGAGCGAAAAACTTGGGTAGAGTGAATATGTTATTACGTCCTGACAGGCGACGGGGGTGCGGACGCAGGCTCTGATGCAACCACCAACTGAAGAACACCAGACTCAGGTAGTAGGTGACCAGAATCAGATTGTCAAAGTTATCGGAACGCAAATGCTGGCGAGTCAGCGCCAGATAGGTAAACTGGATTGTGGCGCCGATGATGAAAAATGCGAGCCAGGGACTGACGAAGGTTCGGCCGGTAGGGCAGCGCAAGGTTAGGCGGCCCCAGACGCGCACCAAAAACCAGATCACTAACCCGACGACAATGCCCACGATGCCGTACAAATAGATCATGGACAGCGACAGAAATATTACATTGCGAAAATTGTCCGCCAGGTGCGGGTTCCAGATCAAGATGCGCAAACCCATCAGGTAACCCAACAGGGCGCAACAAGCGATTCCCAACACTACTGATAAAGGGACATCGAGCCAGCGATTTCTCGTGTTTGAAGCCATGGTGCGTCTATTTTACTGTGTGTATCCCAACGCTTTCAGTTTATCCTTATATGCTTCATCCATGTCAGATTGAATAACCTGGTGTGAAGCACGCCTGCCGGCATCGTAGGTCGGGATGGTTTCAACCGTCCCAGGATCGAGCATGATGTCCGTTAAGGCCTTGCCATCGAAATCTGCTGCCACCGGCAATCCCATTAAATGGAGAATCGTTGGTGCGATATCGTAGACGTGTGCATTCTCAATCCGGTAACCCGCTTTGATCCCCGGTCCCGCACATAAAAACACTCCAGGCGGAGCGTTCATGTGATTGTAGTGGCCGGTGGGCATGATCTCCGCGTCAAAGCCATGGTCGCTGATGATCATGAAGATCGTGTTTGAATCCGCTGCAGCGATGAAGGAAGCTAGCGTTTCGTCAATGTACTGGTAGTAGTTTTCAATCAGATGCCGATAACGCACGGCGTTACGAGGAATCAATTTGTCACGGTGCTCATCGGCGAAGTAGTATTTCAAGTATTGATGCTGCATCGAATCCATGCCGTCAAGGTAGACACATAACACTTCCGGTTGATGTTCGGCGAGCAGATAACGCGTGGCCGCGGCAAAGGTGGCATCTTCCGGGTAGCTGTATTTGAACATTGAAGCTTCGTAGGCGATGTCAAGGTAATCATAAGTGTCAATGTCGCGGAATTCCTTCAGGAAAGCGCGGTCGCTGTCGGCGACTGTGATGAAGCGGCAGATCTCCTCGTCACTCAGACTTTCCGGTGAGCGGCTAAATGACTTGATTTCGCTCATCAGATCCATCGGATATAGATCGTAAGGTGTGTCCCCCTCGCGTGTCTTAAAGTTCTCCATCACGTATTCTTTGTTGTATAGACAATGATCAGTCACGTTAAAGCCATTTAAAGGATAGGCCGGATAAGATAACCACCAGTTGACCATGCCGACGTTGGCTCCGTGGTCGCTCAACATCTCCCAGATCGGTGCCGATTCCAGGAACTGGTTGTTCATCGGCGCGGTAATGATCAGACTCTTGCGCATCCAATCCATCTCGGCTGTGATTTTCGGAGTAATAAAGCAGGGCAGTGTGAACCCGGTCCAGGGGAATTTCCAAATCAGAAAGCTGGTCACGCCGTGTTTTTCGGTGCTCTTGCCGGTGCTGATGCTGGACCAGATAGCGGCGGAAAAAGTGGGGTATAAAGTCCCTAAATTGCCGGATGTCCCATTCTCCCTCAGTCTTTTAATGGTTGGCAATTCATCTTTGGCAAACAGTTCGTCTATAATTTTCCACCACAATCCATCTACGCCAATAACAGCCACTTTAACGTCTACCGGCCTACGAGTTATTTCCGGCGGTTGGGCAGCCACGGCGCTTACTGGTTTGGGACCAGCGAAGTAATAAAGACCTCCCAAAGCCAAAATCAACACGACCACCGAGACTCCGGTGATGTAAACGGCCCGAATCGGCGTCCGGAGAAGCGCCTTAATGAACAACCGAAATCCCAACAGGAAGATAAGCGCCCAGATCAGTGTGAAGATGAAATCCAGGGTTTTAGCTTGATCTATAGGCATCAGTGGATTGATGATGAAGTGTTGGCGCACCCATTGCCACGAGTAATTAAAGGCGATTGCCGTCAGAAACACGGCGAAATACAAACGGCTCAACGGGGGGCGGTGGCTTGAGGCTGCCGTGAATACGAGCAGACCCAAAAACATGCCCGCGATCGGTCCCAAAGGAGCGCGGAAGATTATAAAAAGCGCTAGGAAAGCTAGGAAACTCATGCCCAAGGCGGCCGGAAAACCAAAACCCCTCTGTGCCCCATTCTTTCTAAACAACAGTGTGCCCAGCAATCCCACCGCCGCGCCGAAAATCACTCCCAGCAGCAGGTACATGGGGACGAAATTCAGCAGGAATGGATAAGCCAGACGAAACTGATGTGTGGATTCATTGATGCCGATCATTTTGATCCCGAAAATCAGCCCTACACCCAGGCTGAAAAGGAAACCCGCCAGTATGGAGGTAAGCAAATGATTCAGCAAGTTGTATTTTGATTCGTTCATTGTGATTTCGTTTCCGATTCTTATTGACGGTAAGAGCATATCTTAATATATACGAATTTTTTAACAAAAAACCAAAGGAATTCTCTGTAAATTAATTGTTATTTTACGGCCTTTGGCGGTTCGAAGCAGGCGCGACAGCGGGCTTCATAGCGTTCTTGTGCTCCCACTACTACCCGGTTCGATTCATCTGATAAGCGTTGCGTGCGGCTGGCCGGAGCTCCGCACCGGACGCAGATGGCCAGTGTCTTGGTGATGTACTCCGCTTCCGCCAGGAGTTGCGGCACCGGCTCGAATGGTTCACCGCGATAATCCTGATCTAATCCGGCCACAATGATCTGTTTGCCCTGATCGGCCAAATTGCGGCAGACCTTAACGATCTCCGGGCCGAAGAATTGCGCCTCATCAACGCCGACTACCTGGGCATCATTTGCCAGTGTTAGAATTTGAGCGGCGTCTGCCACGGTCGTTGACTCCAGGCTCAATGTGCTGTGTGAAACCAGCTTGTCTTTGTCGTAACGAGTGTCAAGGCTGGGCTTGAAAATGGCGACTTGCATGCGGGCAATCTGGGCCCGACGCAGCCGGCGAATCAGTTCTTCGGTTTTGCCGGAAAACATTGGTCCGCAGATGACTTCGATCCATCCGCCCCGATGCCGGGGGTAAGATCGGGAGATGTCGGGTGAGTTTCTTTCGTTCATATTCATCGCAACAACTGTCGGATTTTCGTGCGCAGCAGATCAATCGCCACCACTTTCTCGGCGCCTTCGGGGATGATGATATCCGCCCAACGCTTGGAGGGTTCGACGAACTGCTGGTGCATGGGGCGCACCGTGGATTCGTACTGTTGCAACACTGTCTCCATGGAACGGCCGCGTTCGCGCACGTCACGGCGCAGGCGGCGCATCAGACGCACGTCGTCGTCGGTGTCCACGTAAATCTTGATGTCCATAAGTTCGCGAAGATCGGGATCATCCAGAATCAAAATGCCTTCCAGAACAATGATGCGGTGCGGCCCCACAAGGCGATACTGCCCGGTGCGGCAATGCCGGTTGTAATCGTAGACCGGCATTTGCACCGACCCTCCGGCCAGGAGCACACGCAGATGTTCCAGCAGCATATTGTGGTCAAAAGCGTCCGGGTGGTCGAAGTTGTGCAGTCCGCGGGTTTCAAGCGGTAGATGAGACAGATCCTGGTAATAGGCATCCTGTTCGATAACGGCAACGTCGCCCGATCCGATCCCCTCCAGGATCTTCGCGGCTACGCTGGTCTTGCCGGAACCGGTGCCTCCGGCAATGCCGATGAGGATGCCGCGGTTGCTGAGGGTCATGCTTTTTTCTCTTTGCGTTTCGATTGGCGGCGATCCCTAGCCGCCTCATTTTCCTTAATCCGCGCTTTAACCAATTTCTTCACGAGGGAGGCCGGCAACGGCTTAGCGAACTCGAAATGAATCGTTCCTTTGGCCGTATCATAAGACTTGAGATCAGTATTATGTGCTTCCATTACCGCCGGACTCATGACGAAAAAACTGCCATGCGTAGAGAAAGCCGCGAAGGCCACCAGCATTCCATGATACCTGAACATCGGCATTCGGTAGCTGATGACCTCCTCGGCTTGAGGCGCGGCGGCTTTGATGATCTGGCGCAGCTTCTCAAGAGAGACCTTAGCCTCTTTGGGAACCGCCGCGAGGTATTCTTCCACGTTCTTCGGCGGAGTTCCCTTTTTCATGCTGCCGGTCCTCGGTTTGGCTTTTTCCATACTCTGGATTGATCTATTTCAGGTATTCGGCGAGCTTGTCGAAGGATTCATTCCAACTGGTTTGAGCACCCTTAAAATCTTCACCCGGCGGAAAACCCTCATGTTTCAGTGTGAGCTTGGTTAAATTTTTATCATCCTCGAGCGTTACCGTTATCAGCATTTCCAGAGGGAAGTCCGGGCTCATGCTATAAAATGAGGCCGAAACCACATTGCCTTCTTCGTCCGCGAAGCTATCCGTGCAGATTATCTTTTTCAGCGGGATGATCTCTTGATAGACGCCGGTACTCCAATAATCTTTCCCCTCCGGCGATCTCATGCAATTTAAATACCGGCCGCTTACCCGAAAATCTATCTTGCTGACTGGTGTTGTGAAGTCTTTCGGCCCCCACCAGCGCATTACGCGTGCAGGTTCTGTCCAAGCTTTCCACACCATCTCGCGCGGTGCGTCGAAAGTGCGTTTGATGACCAGTGTTCGCTCACCGATCTTTGTAGCTGAATCATTTATCGTAGTCATGTTATTTCTCCTTTAGTGTTAATATGCTGTGTGGTTGCTCTAATATTTCGAGCTTATAACGATTACGCTTCTTGCAATGTTTTAATATCAAGTTTGCCCATTTTAAGCATCGCTTTCATGACTCGTTTCGATTTTTCGGGATCTTTGTCCTGCAACAACTTGCTTAAAATAGCGGGAACGATTTGCCAGGATAAGCCAAATTTGTCCTTAAGCCAGCCGCATTGGCTTTCTTCTCCACCGGCGGACAGTTTCTCCCAATACCAGTCAACCTCTTCCTGGGTCTCGCAGTTCACCACGAACGATACGGCTTCCGTGAATTTAAATAGCGGTCCGCCGTTTAAAGCTATGAATTCCTGCCCTTCGATCTGGAAGGTAGCGACCATCACCGTCCCCTTTGGTCCGGGACCGGCCTCGCCATACCGCGTAATGCTGCCGATCTTCGAGTTTTTGAAAATGGAGGTATAAAAATTCACCGCTTCTTCAGCATTATCGTTAAACCATAAGAATGGGGTAATTTTTTGCATATAAAATCCTTTAAATATTCTTAAAGTTGAGAATTAATTACAGCTATTTCTTCGATAGTAATGATTCAATGCAGCCGTCAGGTGATACGCTAATCACCAATATTATTTTCGTAAATCAATGCAAATCTTCGCTCCCAAACGCCTTGGGGAAAAGCTCTTCAATCGTGGTCACTACCGGCTCGCCCGTCTTTCCCATCAGAATGATTTCGATCCCCCGAGCGTAATCCCACAGCAACTGGCGGCAGGCGCCACAGGGCGGGCAGGGAGGATCCGATTCGGTTGCGACCACCAGGCGGACAAAGCGATTTTCGCCTTCTGATAATGCCTTGAATAATGCCACCCGTTCCGCACATATTGACAGGCCATAGGAAGAGGATTCCACGTTGACGCCGGTGAAAATGCACCCGTCCGCTGTCTCCAACGCCGCCCCCACTTGAAAATGCGAGTACTGCGCCCGAGCGTTTACCTGCGCTTTTCTTGCTTGCTCGACAAGCTGGGTCATTTTTAATTTTTCACTTGCCATTTTTATTAAATATTCAGCGAACTTTTTTCTGACCTTGTCAACTTCAGTTTCCCCGTTGCCTCTGCGATCGCATCATGCGAAAGATCCGTAAAAAACGCTTTCCAGAAATTCTTCCCATCGGTCTCCAATGCTACGGCGATTTTGTGCAAGCGTTGCACGGAAAAGGGAAGATCCGGCCAGATCGCTTTCCACAAGCCGCTGGTGTATAACAAGCCCACCGCTTTGGCCGCGTTGGGGCCGGCCAACATCAAGCGGATCTCTTCGGTTATACGTTCAGAGACGACGCCGGTGACCAGTGGCGCCAGCGCGCGGACTGCATCCCAGGTCACAAACTCGAATTCCAGGTTGAAACGCGAGGCAAATCGTACCGCTCGCAGTAGCCGCAGCCAGTCCTCATCCAGTCGTTCAAAGGGATCGCCAATGACCCGTAATATGCGATCTTCAAGGTCAGGCAATCCCTCCACCGGATCGGAGATGATATCCTTTACCGGGTCATAATAAAGCGCGTTGATCGTAAAATCCCGTCTTTGAGCGTCTTCTTCAATTCCGGCATAACGCACAAAAGCGGGGCGGCGGAGGTCAAAGTACGGGCCGTCTTCGCGAAAGGCCGCCACTTCAATCAAACTGTCCGATATCGGCACGCAGATGACTCCGAATTTGCGTCCTTCACCTTGCGAACGCGGGAAGATCTTCTGAACGTCCTCCGGTTGGGCGTTCGTGGCGACGTCGTAATCAGTAGGTGCAAGCCCCAACAGCAGGTCGCGGACGCACCCGCCCACTAAATAAGCTTCGAACCCGCTCTTTTTCAGCCGTGTTACAATCTGCGCCGCATCCCGGAAAGCCTGCGTCTTTCGCGCTGATTCGTTGATAGTTAATACTGCCATGACGGGAATATACTAAAATCCCGGCGTAAATCCAAGAGGAATATACATCTGAAATTGAAAAACCGATGATTCTATACTATTTTACTTCGGTACGTGAAGGCACCCAATTGAAAAGTTTTATCTAAAAAATATATTGATTGGCGATTAAATGGTCTATATATTATGCTTAATGTTAGAGATTCTCATTTACAGCCTTATTAGTTCAAATCCCCGTCTCGTTCCCTGAATTCAAAACAGGCAAAGGCTCTCGAAATTCAGGAAGCATCAGGCACGCCAGAATCATTCGGAGTGCCATTTCGTTAACACAAAGGCCAATATGTCTCCAAAGAGAAAATCCGCTCACCGGATGAGTCTGGAGCCTCTGCGTAAGCTCCCCACCGGCATTCAAGGCTTCGATGAAATAACTATGGGAGGTCTGCCGGAAGGGCGCATTTCTTTGATTACAGGCGGCCCCGGTAGTGGCAAGACACTTTTCAGCGCGGAATTCGTAGTGCATGGCGCAATGGATTACGGCGAACCCGGCTTGTTCGTGACATTTGAAGAAACCGTTGAAGAGCTGGAAAAAAACGTCATTACGCTGGGCTTCGATCTACATGACCTGGCCAATCACCGGAAAATTGTCCTGGATCACATCCCCATTGAACGCAGCGAGATCCAGGAGACCGGCGACTATGACCTGGAAGGGCTGTTCGTTCGACTGGGATATCTAATTGATTCCATCGGCGCCAAGCGCGTGGTGCTGGACACCCTGGAATCTTTGTTTTCCGGCTTCTCCAACGAGATGATTCTGCGCTCCGAATTACGCCGCTTGTTCCGGTGGTTGAAGGTGAAGGGCGTCACTACGATTGTGACCGCTGAGAAAGGCGCTGGAACTCTAACCCGCCACGGCTTGGAGGAGTACGTGTCCGACTGCGTCATCACATTGGATCACCTGATCCATGATAACATCGCCACGAGGCGCCTGCGGGTGGTTAAGTACCGTGGTTCGCAGCACGGCACCAACGAATATCCCTTTATGATTGGTGACGAAGGCATTTCTGTGTTGCCGATTACCTCTCTGGGCTTGAAATATGAAGTCTCCACAGAGCGGATTTCGACCGGCTTGTCGAAGTTGGATGACATGCTGGGAGGCAAGGGTCTGCACAAGGGCAGCAGTGTGCTTGTCTCCGGGACGGCCGGCACCGGCAAGTCGAGCTTTGTTGCCAACTTCGCCGAAAGCGTCGCCGCACGCGGCGATCGCTGCCTCTATTTGGCCTTCGAAGAGTCCGAGAATCAAATTGTCCGCAATATGTCCTCCATTGGCCTTGATCTGAACAAGTGGATTAAGAGGGGTCTCCTTCAGTTCCATAATGTCCGGCCCACGCTCTACGGGCTGGAGATGCATCTGGTGAAGATCCACGACCTGGTCATCCGCGCCAAACCTCAGGCGGTCATTTTCGATCCCATCTCCAACCTGGTATCAGTGGGCACTTCGACCGAAGTTAAATCCATGCTCACTCGTCTGATTGATTACCTGAAGATGATGAACATCACCACGTATTTTACCAACTTGATTGTCAGCGCCGAACTCCTCGAGGCGACGGAAGTGGGAGTGTCATCATTGATGGATACCTGGATCGTCCTGCGGGCTGCGGAATTCGGTGGAGAATGCAACCGCCAGGTCCACATTGTGAAGTCGCGGGGTATGTCGCATTCCAACCAGCTCCGGGAGTTCCAGATCACTGACAACGGAATCCACTTGTTAGACGTCTACAAAGGCCGGGGCTCGGTGCTGACAGGATCGGCGCGGGCCATGCAGGAGGCCCATGATGAAAGTGAAGGGCTAAACAAACGGCAGCACGATGAGCGCCGCATCCGTGACACGGAACGCAATCGCAAAATTCTGGAGGCGCAGATCGCGGCCTTGCAGGCGCAGTTGGCTGGCGAGACCGAGGAGCTGCGGCAGTACGCCGATCAGGAACAATTGAGAGAACGCGAGCGATTGGTGACTCCGTCTCAGTCCGAAGCAGGCAAACCCGCCGGCGCCCGAAAGAAACCGGCGAGGAGGTAAAGTCATGGCTGAAAAAAAAGCCGGAAAGAAGACGAAATCGCCGGTAAAAATCGTGGCTCGAAAAACTGCAACAACCAAAACTATTTCGCAGGATTCGTCTAAATCCAAGGCCGGGAGAGGAGCCGATTTCTGGGAATTGCGGCTCTATGTGGCGGGACAGTCAATCAAGTCTTTGACGGCTTTTGCGAATCTGAAGAAGATCTGCGAGGAGCATCTGCACGGAAAATACCGGATTGAGGTGATTGATCTACTGGAAAACCCGCAACTTGCCCAGGGGGATCAGATCCTGGCCATTCCCACCCTGGTTCGAAAACTACCGGAGCCTTTGAAAAAAATAATCGGGGACCTGTCCAATACCGAGCGCACCCTGGTCGGTCTGGATCTGCGGTCTCGCAGCCATTAAGGTTACTGGCCATGAAAAAAGCGACGCCTAGAACCAATATCAAGGAATTTGACAAAGCCGTCAAAGAAAGTCAAAAAGCGCAGTACATTTTGCGGCTTTATGTGGCCGGTACAACGGCGCGCTCCGTGCAGGCCGTCATGAATGTCAAGCGAATCTGCGAAGAACATCTGAAAGGTCGCTACGATCTGGAAGTTATTGATATTTATCAGCAACCGGTGCTGGCGCGGGGCGAACAGATTATCGCCGTGCCAACCTTGATTAAAAAGCTGCCGGAACCGTTGAAAAAATTCATTGGCGACATGTCCGACAATGAGAGAATTCTGGTCGGATTGGATCTGATACCGAAACGATAATAGCTCGAAAATGCGATTGCCGACACGCAGTAAAAAAGATCTTGAAATTGAAGCCTTAAAGGCGCGGCTGGCGGAGGCTGAGGATACCCTGCGCGCCATCCACGAGGGCGAAGTTGATGCGGTAGTCGTCTCCAGCCCCGGGGGCGATCGGGTCTATACTTTGGCCGGGGCCGAAATATCTTATCGCCTCATTCTGCAGACCATGAACGAAGGCGCTTTGACCCTATCGCCCGACGGCACTATTTTATACTGCAATCAGCAGTTTTCTCAGATGCTCAAAACCCCTATGGAGAAGCTTATCGGTTCCTCCCTGTTTTCTCTGGTTGTCCCGCAGGATCAAGCCGTCATCGCCTCCTTATTCAAGGTTACAACCGGTGAAAACATACGGCTGGAAATCCGGTTGAAGGGCCGCGACGGCGCCCTCCTGCCAGTCAATTTCTCCACCAGCCGCCTGCATTCCGAGGCAGTCGAAACCATCATCATCGTGGTTACCGATCTGACCGATCGCAAGTTGGCCGAGGAGGCTTTGCGTCGTTCTAATGAAGAATTGGAGATAAAGGTCACCCAGCGCACAGTCGAATTGCGGGACTCCGAGCAGCGTTGGGTAACCACATTGATCAGCATCGGCGACGCGGTTATCTCCACCGACACGGAAAGCCGCATTACCTTCATGAATCCGGCTGCCGAAAAACTAACTGGTTGGAAGCTCTCCGAAGCGGCACTGAAACCGGTGAATGAGGTTTTCCGCATTATCAATGAAGTCACCCGTGTCGCGGTCGAAGATCCGGTCGCTAAGGTGTTGGCAGGAAGCTCCCCCATTGGATTTGCCAACGACAGCCTACTAGTGAGGAAAGACGGGACGGAGGTGCCTGTAGAAAACAGCGGCGCGCCGATTGTAACGACCAACGGCCGGATAAGCGGCGTAGTCCTGGTATTCCGCGACGTCGCCGATCGCAGGCAAGCTGAAAAGACCATCAAGGCGTCGCTTAACCACAAAGAGACGCTGCTCAAGGAGATCCACCACCGCATCAAGAACAACTTGTCCATGGTGCAGGCGCTACTAAGTTTACAGGCTTCTCACATGAGCCCTGAGAGGGCCGCCCAGTCACTGAAGGAGGCTCAGAACCGCATCAAGTCCATCGCGCTGGTGCATGAGAAGCTCTATCGTTCCGCGGACGTGAGCCACATGAACTTCACCGATTACTTGCACTCCCTGACCGAAACACTGATGGACACTTATCAAGCGCAGGATCGTCGCATCACCTTGCAGATTCAGGCGCAGGATGTGTATCTGGACATTGATACGGCCTTGCCGGTTAGTTTGATCGTTAATGAGTTGGTTACAAACGCTCTGCGGCATGCTTTCCCTAAAAATCGCCGGGGATTCGTCACGATTCAACTGAATCGCGTAAACAGCCAAGTCGAGTTGGCTGTAACTGATGACGGCGTCGGAATGCCCGAAGGATTGGATCCGGATAAGATTGATACCCTTGGGCTGAAGCTAGTCAGTTCCTTGGCTGGCCAACTAAGGGGGAAAATGTCTTTTCATCACGAAAAAGGCACCTGCGCGCGGCTGTATTTCACTCTTATAGGCTGAACCAGCAAATTATGATGCCTGAGTCACTCCAACAATGGTACCGGACCGTTAGTTTTGAAATTGATTCCAGCCTGGAGTTGCCAAAGTAGATCAATTCCGCCCAAAATAAAATCCGCCTCGCGGCGGATTTTATTTTATCCCGTTGACTTGGATTACTTTATTTAAGCATCATCATCTTCTGTACTGCCGTTACTTCCCCTGCCTGCATCCTCACGAAGTAAAGACCAGAGGCCAGCTTTGAACCATCGAAAGTAACTTTGTGCGTGCCCGCTTCCTGTTGTCCCTCGACTAAAGTTGCCACCAATCTTCCCGAAACATCATACACCCGTAAACTGACCAGACTGTTGGCTGATAGCTGATAGCTGATGGCTGTAGCGGGATTAAAGGGATTGGGAGAAACCGCCAGTTCCAGACCCGAAGGGATAGAAACCATCTGTGATGGCTCGCCGGGGAACAGCTCGCCGGTGCAGAAGGCGTTGGTGACTTCCGGTCCACTACCGGCCACCGCGGATTTCGTGAAGGGGAAGAAGCTGCTGTCAACCGCGGGGTAGCTGTAGGTTAAATTGCCATAACCCAAGTAGGTATAACTACCCGCAGGATAAGACCCCGGAATGTTCTGAATTCGCAGTCGTGTGATGGTCGAACCGACGGGCGGGTTAATCGTGACTGGTCCCAGAGTCGGATTGGTATAGCTTCCATCCGGGTACTTGATCCTCGCCCAGACCGAGAACGGTATCTGGCTCGGGCCGTTGTTGACCGCCGCGGCATTAAACTGGAAACTGCCGCCCTGCGCCGGAACGACGATCGGCGGATTGACCGGCGTCAGGGTCACATCCAGAGAAGGCGCGGTAGTTTCAGGCGAGAACATGATCGCCATGCCATCACCCAGGTGTGCGGCATTGACGTTGTAGTCGGTGTTGTAGAGATATTCAATCCCGATGGTTTCCAGCAGATTTTCGATACCCACTGTGCAAGAAGTCGGGTC
Source organism: Calditrichota bacterium (assembly GCA_020051775.1). Taxonomy (GTDB): domain Bacteria; phylum Electryoneota; class B3-LCP; order B3-LCP; family B3-LCP; genus JAGVQJ01. Next base: position 22,409 of record JAGVQJ010000101.1, read on the forward strand.
GCTCACCTTTTTATACTGGAAGAGAATCTTGCCGTCACCAGTGGAAGTCTGGTAATAGGCCGGATCGTATAGCACGACTTCAAACGTTTCCCGCGCCGTTGTGGGGGTGTATTGCCGCACGCTGTCGTATTCCACGATGAACAGGTGCTGGGTCGCATCGTAGTAGGTGGCCACGTGCCCGCCGGGTTGCTGGGGCGATAAATCCTCCCAGAAAGGCGCTATCATCGTCGGAGGCCCGTCGGCATTGGGGATCCGGGAATTCGTGTGATCCGAAGCGGCATTGGGCCCCATCGCCACCCAACCGTCGGTGCTGACCGAGGCCTGCGTGTAATCCTGCCCGTAATAACGGAAGGTGAAGGGCAGCGTGACCGTGATGACCTGGTCATCCACCGTGAAGTTCAGAGCCGTGCCGGGGCCGCCCAGGAAGGGATCAATTTCGATCCAGTTATAAACCGGCCCGCCCACGTCCAGATGATCTTTGGCGAAGTATCCGTAGCCATCCGGCCCGTAAGGCGAATACACCGGATCGCCCACCAGGAAGCTGATGAGATTGCTGTGTGAATATCCACCTGCCGCTGTGATCGTCAAAGTCGCGTTGATCCAGGTATTCATCGGGCAGGTCGAGCTGATCGTCAGCAGGTATGGCTGCGCACCTGTGCCAGTAGCTCCCACGCCGAGGTTCGGGTAAGTCGTGGTCGCTTGTGTGATCGTGGCGTAGGGGCTGGTGGTGGAAAGGGTCCCGATGATGCCGGAGGCCGACTGGTTACCGGCGTTGACCAAGGTGACCGCAATGCTGATGTTTTCACCCGGATCGGCGACGCCATTGCCGTTGCCGCCGATGTCATCCAGAGTCTCATTCTGCACGGTCAGAACAGGTCCGGCAGCAGTGATGGGGATGGCATAGTCCGCCAGCGAAGCGATTCCGGCGCGAGTACAATTGACGGCATAGACGAGATCGCAGTTGCTGATCAGATCATTGACCGTGTGGTAGTAAAGGTTGAAATCCGCTCCCCAGGCCTGTTCCTCGATGCCGCACATGGCGCCCCAGCCCGCATTCCAGAACGGCGCATGATCCGAACCGGTCATCGTCGGAGCGACCAAAACGACCGGCGTCAGCACCGTCGGCAGGTAGAAATTGATCGCCTCGGCGACCTTGTTGGCCATCGCTTGCGAACGCGGGTGATTGTTTGCATAGAGAATCAGGTCGGACGGCAGCGGATCGGCTCCCGACCAAGCGATCATATCCCAGTTGAACGATCCCACCACATGGGCATTCTGCTGCTGCAAGACTTGAACGTAATGGGTGCTGCCCACCAAGCCCTGTTCTTCGCCCGAGAAGGCGCAGAAACGGATCGTCTTATCGAATGAATACTGCGAGAGGATCCGCGCGCACTCCAGTACGCAGGCGGTCCCTGATCCGTTGTCATCCGCACCGGGGGCTACCGGTTCGGGCGATCCCGGAGAACCCGCCGTGGCGTCATAGTGAGCGGTGATAAAGACGATGGAATCGGGGTGCACCGTCCCCAACTTTTCGCCGATGACGTTGCGTTTCTGCATCGTGCTTAAGGTGAAGTAATCATAGGAGACAGAAAGCCCGAAACTTTGCATGGTGTTGTAAATCCAGACGGCAGCGCTGTCGGCCTGAGCGGTGCGGGCATTGCGCGTACCGAAGTTCTGCAAGGTCTGTAAATATTCGTTGTATTGCGTTTGCGACACCTGGTTGACCAGATCCTGCACGACGGGATGGATGTCATCAATGCTGGTGGGCAGCGTCAAGCCGAAATCGCGCATTGGCTTGGCGTCGAAGGTGATGCGCACCAGTTCGCCCTTGATCGCGGGCAAGGCCGCCAGTTGCTCGTCCGTCGCCTGAAAAATAGCCTGCCGGCCATCGTTGTAAAGCAGGTTGACGCGCCCGGTCAGCTTTTCCGATTCCTGCGACGTCGTCGAGGTGATGAAGAGCATCTGGTACAGGTCGCCCCGGTCGGGATGGTAGTCTTTTAAGGTCATGCTTCCCGACGGCAGATCCGCCGCTACGGGCAGGCTGCCGATCCAGAAATCTCCGGCGCGGTGGAACAGCGTAAATCCAGCCGCCTCAAGCTGCGTCGGGTCCTGCGGTGTGGGCACCCGGACCAAGGTCCAATCCGCCGCCAAACTTAAGGCCAAAGGAAAGAGCACTGCTAAAGTAAAGATCAAGCGTTTCATGTCTCCTCCGATTCGTTGTGGATCATCCAATATTGCTTTTCCTATAAGATACACTATTATTTCAAGGAAGTCAAGTGATAATTTTCACCGGGGAGAGAAAACAGGGAACAGAGAACGGAGAACTGAAAACCGAGAACAGAAAACCGAGATCAGAGAACAGACAAACTGATGGGTGGCCCGACCGCTTACGGTCGGGGTTCTCCTACACTCGTAGTCGTCCCATACCCATAGTCGGGGTCGTCCCCGACCCCGACGAAAGAACCCCCCTAATCAAGGGTGGGTGGCCCGACCGTTTACGGTCGGGTTTCTACCGGTCGTGTCATTCCGGCAAGGGCTTTAGCCCGCGTCCGGAATCTGGTGAGTACACGCGCGCTAAATCACACCCCAAAACACAAAACCACAAATTAAAAGTATTGACATTGACAACCGGAATGCTTATATTACTTGTGCCGTCAGACGTCCTAAGTCTGACGGCTGTACCGGTGTTAAGTCTAAGTCCAAATTCAGGCGGAGGTTATCATGTTCCGGCGAAGCTTGATCGGTTTGGCGCTGTGCCTGGCGCTGGCGGGAGGAGTAGCAGCCCAGCCGCAGTTGCAGGAACTGGCGGTGACAGCGGTGGCGGGACCGGGGTGGGAGGTGGTGGCACAAGGCGAAAGAGTGGTAATTCGAACTGCGATGGGTTTATGCTTTTTCAGTTTTGATTCGGTCTTGCAAGAATTCTCGCTAGTCAACACAATGCAGTTACCTCATTATTCAAAAATGAAGTTTCATCCATCACTTCCTTATCTCTATTTGGCATTAGATGCGTGGTCTGGATATAATCTATTTCTGATTGATTTGACTGATTTAGAAAATCCAAGTTTCCAAATGTTACCTATTATTGCAAGCGATTGCATGGACGACTTCGACGTAACTGAAAATGGTTTATTTGTTCTGATGGATGATGATTGGATATTTACATTTTGCGTCTTAATGACATATGACAATACAAATCCGAGGTATCCTTTCTTAATTGACACTTCTAATGTGGCCCGGTGTGGAAATGAACTTATTATAGACGGTGATTTTCTTCATGGAGGTGGTGGTTTCGGTCCTATCGGATTTAGGTATGGAATTTATGAATTTGGTGATCCTTTTTATCCGAATTTGTTATTGACCGATATTTATAATTGGGTTTCAGCATTCGATGCTGGAGGTGGGCATTCTGCAATTAACGACGAAACCGGATTATATATTTATGAAACACATCCTTACCCACCATATATCTCAGGTCCAATTTTCTATGCTAATTATAGTGAACCCTTGCAATGCACTTCTGATGGGTACGTCTATGCAGAAGGGTCAACCGGAATCAATAAACTCATTGGCAATTCTTGGTCAGCGCTTGGGATAGATTCCGTGGAAAATTTCTATGTTGATGGAAGTCTTCTTTTCGATAACGAAACACACAATAGAGCCGAAGTATGGAGTATAAATGGTGTGTCCGCCTCTAAAGTGGATTCCTTTTTATATGAAGCGAAGTCACCAGATATTGTGGACGCAAAAAATAATATTGCTGCCGTAACAAGTATGTTTATGCATAATATTTTATTCTACGATGTAACAGATCCATCAGACCCGGTATTATTAAACGATTTGAATGTTACCACTGGGTGGTCAGGCGATATTTGCATGACAGATCATCACTTATATTGCTTATTGCAAGGTAATGCTACTGATACAATAGCGATAGTTGATACACAAAATCCTTCAAACCCGCAAATTATTAATCGCATAACATTGCCATCAGACAATTTATCATCTAATATAGTCACAAATGATAGCTTACTATTTATAATTAGCCAACATCATATTTATGTTTATGATATAAACGATCCAGTAATTCCTATATTGGCGCATCAACAAAGTACTCCGGATTATTTATATGACCAAACGATCCTTGATGATTGCTTAATTGTTGGTAGTTTTAATGGCGTGACCATTTATGGGGCGAGCCGTGTACTCCCTAATCTATCAAGCATCAATCAAAGTTCTCTATCTTTAATTGGAGGTCTCAATGATACGCTCTTATTGAGCAGCAATTACAACCTTCATATTTACTCAATTTCAGATCCTCAAAATCCTCAATTATTAATGACAACGGAGTTACCCGGTATAAATCCAAAAATATATTATGGGGCTTTTGATGGGACCTATTTATATGCTTTATTAAATGGATATCCCAGACATGATGATGATCGCTCGTTGACCGCTTTTGATTTAACCCCAGCCTCACCTAATATTGAAATGATAGATTATTTCCAAATCATGGATCATGGTGGGGGTCAAATTATACTAAATGACGGAAATATTTTAATTGCTCAACTAACTTGCCTCGGCATCTATTCCTTTACCGACAGCACTGTCGCACCTGTTTCTCCACAGCCTAAGGCACCACCCCTTCCTTCCCCGCTCACCTTCACCCCTTCTCCCAATCCCACCAACGGAGACTTGCGGTGGGAGTTCACTCTGCCGCGCTCGGAGGAGGTGACGCTGGAGGTTTACAATCTGCAAGGCGCGCGGGTGGGCGAGTACCAGCCCGGCAGAATGTCGCCTGGTTTTCACAACCTCTCCTGGTTCCCGCAAGGTCTGGCCTCCGGCGTCTACCTCGCCCAAGTGCGGGCGGGCAACTTCACCGCGCGCGAGAAGGTGGTGTACTTAAAGTAAAGCGAAGCGGTAGTACAGGCCTCCGTGCCTGTGTACCTATGTGTCCAACAACCGGCGGGGACGCCGGTACTACCTGTTGCCTGAATTAGTTATATTCTCACCGGACAGTTTAGGTGGACAGGTGTAGCGCAGTTGCAGCTTCCAATGACTGCAACTGCGCGATCCCCCTGATCGGTATAA
>JAGVQJ010000168.1 GCA_020051775.1 Calditrichota bacterium
ATACCGATCAGGGGGATCGCGCAGTTGCAGTCATTGGAAGCTGCAACTGCGCTACACCTGTCCACCTAAACTGTCCGGTGAGAATATAACTAATTCATTCCCAGTTAACTGTTCCCTGTTAACTGTTCTCTGTTCCCTTTCTACGCGTACAACCCGCGCAACTCCGAGGCCTTCGACACTCGCTCGATGGCCACGATGAAGGCCGCGATGCGCATGTTGACCTTGTATTTCAGCGAAGTCTCGTACACGTCGTCGAACGCTTTGACCATCATGCGTTCTAAGTCTTCCTGCACGCGTTCGATGGGCCAGTAATACCCCATGCGATTCTGCACCCATTCCAGATAACTGACGGTCACGCCACCGGCGTTGCAGAGAATGTCGGGAATCAGGAATACCTTATTCTCGGTCAGGATGGCATCCGCCTCGAAGGTGCAGGGGCCGTTAGCGCATTCGGCGATGATCTTCGGTTTGATCCGCTCCGCATTCGCTTCGGTGATCTGATTTTCCAGAGCCGCGGGAATCAGGACGTCAACCGACTCCTCGAGGACTTTCATGGGGTCATCGTAGCACTTCACGTCCGCAACTTTTTCGAAACCCTTCAGGCTACGATTTTTCTTGACGTATTCGATGGCTTGAGCCGGATCAATCCCCTTCTCGCGATTAAAGAAACCGCCGCCCACGTCGCTGATGGCCACAATCTTGCAGCCGTCTTCGTGCAGCAGACTGGCGGCAAACGAACCGGCGTTACCGAAACCCTGAATGGCCACTGTGGCCTTGTTCAGAAAGATACCGAGTTTTTGCGCAGCTTCGCGCACGCAGAAGACCATACCTTGAGCGGTGGCTTTGTCGCGACCCAGGCTGCCGCCGATTTCCAAGGGCTTGCCGGTGATAACTCCGGGGATGTAGTCGCCGCCGTGGTGCATGGAGTACGTGTCCATCATCCAACCCATGATCATGGGGCCGGTGTTCACGTCGGGAGCGGGGACATCGCGGTCGGGACCGAACAGGTCAATCATTTCGGCCATGTAACGGCGCGCCAAACGCTCCAATTCACCGCGCGACAACTTGGACGGATCCACAATCACGCCGCCCTTGCCGCCGCCCATGGGGATGTTGACCACCGAACATTTGAAGGTCATCCAGAAGGCCAGCGCCTTGACTTCGTCCACGGTCACGTCGGGATGGAAGCGGATGCCGCCTTTGGCCGGTCCCCGCGCGATGCTGTGCTGCACGCGATATCCGACAAAATTCTCGATGCGGCCGTCGTCCATGCGAATCGGCAGGCGCACTTCGGTGATGCGCCGCGGTTGTTTGATCATGGCGACCTGGTCGTCCGACAGATTCATGACTCTGGCCGCCGCATTGAACTGCTTCAAGGCATTCTCGAATGCGGAAGCGTGCACCGGGCCCATCATCGAGCCCATGTGTTTAGGAGGATACTCTTTCTTTTCCATGGTTTTTTATGCAACGTTTAAACAAGTCCCACCCAAAGCGATGGGATGTGGCTTAGGGATAAATATTAAATGCGCTATAATTTAATGAAATTTAAGGCACAAGTCAAGCCTTGCAGCATCGTTACCTCATTGACATTCCCATCAATTATTGCTTCTCTTTCCCCTTGAATGTCCCTCGTAGGTTTCGTATATTAATATGATTGAGAAAAAATTCATGTGCTGGAATGACTTCCCGATTCTCCACCGCTACCAGACCTGCGCTGATCTTCCTCCTGGGGCTGCTGACGGTCGCGGGAATCTCCTGCCGCAAAGTCGCGCCTGGGCCGGAAAGTTTGGCCAAATCGCTGGCCGAACAGATCCGCGACGCCGACCCTAAGGGGGCAGGGGTATTCTTTGAGGGGCAGGAACATCCGGCTGAAGATCAATTGATCATCACGTATCGGATCTCCCGGCAGGACGACCAGGACGACGTCTGGGATCGCCAGCGCATGGTCCATTTTATTTTTCTGCCCGCTCCCGATGACCCGCACTCCGTGGGGGGGTGGTATCTGGAACGGATGGCCGGGGATTATCTTGAGTACTTGGGCGTTGCCCAGGGGTTGCAATTTGATTGGGATTATCAGTCTTACCAGTCCACCGCTGGATCGGGTCACGGCATTATCGGTTTAGCGGGAACTAAAAGCGTCCGCTAAAGCTTTTCATATCGCGATTCTACTGTTTTACCCCGCACTTTACCGCGCTACATCTGCGATCCGAAACCTCTGTACCCAGAACGGATCCTTTAGCTTTACCGGAGGGTCTCATGTATCTGCGTATCGTTTTTGCCTGCCTGCTCTTGCTCGCCTTTACGGCCTCCGCCCAAGAAACGTCCGACAGCCAGGGCAAGCCGCTTAATCGTCAGGTGGAGACTGCGTTAAATGGCGGTTCCGGGCTGATATATCTCCAGACTGTGCCTACCAATCCCTCGGGCACGTTGGGTCTCTCCCTGCACGGTTTATATCTACAACATGATAATAACAACCTGGGTTGGGAGACGATCACCACGGGCTTGTTGGCGCTAACCTACAGCGTCAGCCGAAACCTCGAAACCTACTTCTGCGCCTCTTACGTCGGAGGCATGCGTTCCTCCACACCCACCGGCACATTTACGCACACACACCAGGGGATCGGCAGTCAGGAATTGGGATTAAAAATGCGGTTGCCACTGCGCCGCTATGGTCTGTTTGAGGCGGGCGCCCTGGCGGGAGTTGTCCTGGGGACGGCAGAGAACAAGATTGCGGGTTTCAATTTCCAGAATACCCGCCGCGAGACTGACGTGAAACTGCGGTTAGTCCAATCCCTGCGCTTTCAGGATTTCTGGGGCATTCCCAATCTGCATTTCAATGAGGGCTATTTGACCGAACACGGCCCGGCTCCCGATCTGTTCATGATCGGCGTAGGAATGGACTACCTTCTGCATCGCCGCTGGCAGGTCATGGCCGAATTCAACGGATTCATCGAACAGCGCACACCCGTCTACCTGAATGAAAACTACATGGCGTTGACCACCGCCCTACGCTACTTTGCGCCTTCCGCCATTTCCATTGATTTAGGCGTCAATTTGGGCCTTTCCAAAGATCGCCTGACGGATGACTCCTGGCGGCGCAGTGATCCCTGGCAAGTATTTGCCGGCTTGACCTTCACTCCGAAAATCAATACCGACGATCGCGATTATGACGGTATCCCCGACTGGCTGGATGCCGAATTGAACTACACCGGCGACACTTTCGCCAACGTTCTGGATACCGACGGCGACGGCGTTCCGGATCCTCAAGACAAACAGCCGACCTCCATTCGCGGGTCTGTCGTGGATCAAGATGGCGTAGCCCTGGATGAGGATGCTGACGGCGTGCCTGACGGCCTGGATCGCGAAAGCCGCACTCCCAAAGAGGCTTGGGTGGACGTCAACGGCGTCGCTTATGATACCGACCGCGACGGCGTGCCGGACGGTTTGGATCAGGAACCCAACACGGTCTTCGGCGCCCTGGTGGATAACGCTGGCGTCGCTCGGGACAGCGATAACGACGGCGTGCCCGACGGCATTGACCAGGAGAGCAATACACCCGAAGGAGCCCTCGTTGACGCCTGGGGCCGTAGCGCTCCGGCTCCGAACAATACCTCCGGAACCCATCTGGCCTCCTCTCAGATCATCGAAAAGTTGGAAGCCAGCCTGCTGAACCTGCCCAATGTGCACTTCGATATTGGCAAATCCGAGGTCAAGCCAGAAACCTACTCTACGCTGGATGTCGTCGGAGATATCATGTCCGAATACCCCATGTTCGTGGTGCTGATCGAAGGCCATGCCGACGCCACCGGTACCCCTCAGCGCAATATGGAATTGTCCCTCGCCCGAGCGCGCGCCGTGCGCGACTACCTGATCAATAAATACCCCAAGCTGAGCCGTTCCAACTTCACCGTCTCTGGTTTGGGCAAAAATGACCCCTTGGCCGATGACGCTCAGCAGGAAGGCCGCACCCAAAACCGCCGCGTGGAGTTCAAGATCCTCAACCGCGAACAGTTGCAGGAGATGATCACGACGTGGGAATAGCACCAGTAGTCAACAACCAGACAAGAAAGGGCGACTCGTGATGAGCCGCCCTTGGTGTTTGCCAACTCTTCGCCGTTACTTCAGCACCACAATCTTGCCGGAATCCACCATCCCCGCCGCTTCCAGACGGACGAAATAAACCCCGGCGGACAGTCCTTCGCTTTGCCACCGGGTGGTATAAATCCCCGCTTCTTTATAGCCTTCTTTGATCAGGGAAACCTTTCTCCCCAGAAGGTCGTATAGCTCGATTCGCACACTTCCCGAATGAGGTAGCAGGTAATCTATATAACGATCTGTCAAAGCGGTAATGAGGCGCATGGAGGCTACATTGGAATTTATCTCTACCGGTGGGCAACCCAGTTGGCCGTCGCTGTGAACACGTTGTGCTGCAATGTTATTAGGACTGGTTAAGATTTGGCGACTGTCTACAAATCCGATAATTCCCCCATCAACACCATCGGAGCACGCATTCGGCATAAAGAAAACTGGCCAGTTAGGGGAATTATTATTTCCCGACGCAACAACGGTTTCCCATATTATTTGATGGGCTGTGTCAATTTTTTGCGCGAACAGGAAAGTTCGTTGAGTGCTCACCTGACGACCGACATTGATGACCCCGCCGTCGGCCGTCGGCACAAGCTGCTCACCTTGCCGTAGGTGAATGCCCAGCGGACCGAATAATTGAGTACCGTTCAGATTAAGGCGTTGCAGCGA
>JAGVQJ010000031.1 GCA_020051775.1 Calditrichota bacterium
CCCCGAGCACAGAACCGGCAAAACCAAAATCTGGAACTCCACAGAAATCTCAGTTTGCGTTACTGGTACCCGATTTGCGGGTAAGCGGTGGCAGGATCGAGTACGTGGACAAAAAATCCGATCAGCGCATCCTGGTGGAGGGCTGGAATCAGACGATGAGCGTAGCGATTACTGATGGCGGAGCCAGAGCCGCCATCGTGAGCCAATCCAGCATTGACAGCCTCAGTTTCGGAAGTTCAAAGAGCTTTCTGTTGCGACATCTGCCGGTGAAATCCTTTCAGAAGTTGACCTATGACATGGCTGCGGATCGCCTGATACTGGACAGCCTGGACGTCAGCCTCCAACAAATCCTATTATCCGCACATGGCACAGTGGAGCATGTTCAAACTACTCCAGTGCTGGACCTGTCTCTCCAATCCACCGAGGCGGACCTGGGACAGCTATTGTCTCTGGTTCCCCAAGAGATGTTGAAAGCCTCACAGGGACTAAAAACGGCAGGCACTTTCCAGTTTGCGCTGTCGGTCAAAGGCGAAGCGGATTCGCTGCACCAACCGACCGTTCGCGGCACGTTTACCGTCAATAACGGAAGCATTCAGTATCAAGGATTGCCCAAGGCCATCACCAGCATCAATATTGGCGGGCGGTTCGACCAGCCGGGCGGCGCAAGCGCGAACTTGCCACCGGGACAATTCATGGTAGACAGATTCGCGGCCAACTTGGGTAGCAGCAACCTCAACGGCAATCTGAAGACTGTTAACTTTAACGATCCATCGGTGAGCGCTTCGCTGGAGGGACAGATCAATTTGGCTGAGGTCAAAGATTACTATCCCTTGGAACAGGGTACGGAACTTCGCGGCGGCTTGAAGGCCAACGTCAGCATCAGCGGTAAGGCCAAGGACCCCACCGGACTAAAAGCAGACGGCCGAATAGATTTACAAAACGTGACCGTTCAGTCGCCAGCCAGCGAACGACCCTTAAAAAACCTGAACGGGACTATTGTCTTCAACAATCAGGTCATTGAAGCCAAGGCACTGGCAGTGGAAATAGGCGAATCAGATTTGACCTTGAATTTCACCATGCGTAATTATCTGGGCTTGGCGATGAAGCATGCCGCGCCCTCGGAAAAGCCCTCCCTCACGGCGACGCTGACTTCGAGACAGTTGCGCATGGCCGATCTGCCGCAAGCGAAGAGTAAACCCGGAGAACCTGAGCACAAAAGTGAAGGTCCGATTTTGCCGGACATAGACATCAACGCCAAGGCGACGATTGGGCGACTGGCCTTAGAAAAATTCCAGTTTGACGACGTGCGCGCCTCAGTTCGAATCAACAACGGTATCATTACGCTGGATAATTTTTCCACCAATGCCTTCAATGGGAATGTGGCCACACTGGGGACGCTCAACTTGAATCCGGCTACTCGCGCGTTCGATTTAAACCTGGACCTGAATAAACTCGAAGCAAACGCCGCGTTGCCTCCTTTCACCAGCTTCGGAAAATACCTCTTCGGCATTTTCAATCTAACCGGATCCATGAAAGGCACGTTGAACGACACCTTGGGACTTGATCCGCAGACTCTGACCGGCCATGGCAAAGTGCAGATAAATCAGGGCAAATTGACGGGATATCCACTAACAACACAATTGGCGAGTTTTACCGGATTAAGCCAACTCAAGCAAATCGAGTTCAGCGATTGGACAACCAGTTTCAACATAGCGCAGGGGCGGCTGGAACTGCCCGATCTGAAAATCAAGGCGGGAAACACTGACATCCTCATCAGCGGGTTTCAAGGGCTGGACGGCAAATTGGATTACCGGATGACTTTGCGATTACCTCCGGAGGTGACCAACCAATTGAAAATTGGCGGGCTGGGCGGCGACATTATCAACTTCCTGAAAGACAAGGACGGGAAGATTGGCTTGCCCTTAATGGTGGGTGGAACGGTGACAAAACCGGCGTTTTCTTTGGATCAAGCGCAAATCCAAAAGGCCGCCAGCCAAGCGTTGCAACAGCAGGTACGCAGCCAGGTGGATTCCACTACCGAGGAGCTGAAGGATAGAGCGAAGAAGGAGCTGGAGAACTTGTTCAAGAAGAAGCCGTGAGGGAGAATTTTCTTGAAGGCGGGGCGAGTGTTGAGGTTTGTTGAAAACAATTATTATGCTATCTTGATTCCCATCGCCAGCAAAGGGATCATGATTTCGTGATGGCCCGTGATAGTGTAACCACTACCACCGGCCAAGGTGGGGCGGTTAACGACGTTGACCCGCGGGCGATAGTGCTGAATCATATCGAAATTGGCCGTGATGAAATTTCGCACCGGGTGGCCCAGGTTGCGAGCCACAGTCAACGCTTTAAGGAATACTTCCGGCAGGATGACCGCCGAACCCAAGTTGAGGAGAACACCTCCACCGCCCAAATTAGTCACATGCTGCGCCAGAATGCAGAAATCACGTAGGGAAGTTTCGCCGATGGCAGCGCCGTCTGCGGACGGTTGTTGATGGATGATGTCCGTACCTAAGGCCACATGCACGGTAACAGGAATACCCAGCAAGTAGGCTTGACCCAACAGACTTACCTCGAGATGGGGAGCCTGTTTTTCCACCAACTCTTTGCCCAATACTTCTCCCAGCCCTAATCCTGCTTTCGCCCCCGCCTTGATCGCCCCATTGATAAATGCACCCGTTTCTTTCACCATGCCGAAAGAACCGTCGGCAATATTAGCGGTAACGTCCTCCGACGTAGCGCCGAATAGAGCCAATTCCGTATCATGAATAATGCCGGCGCCATTCATGGCTAATGCAGTGATGAATCCCTGCTGCATCAGATCAATCAACACCGGTGATAGTCCTACCTTGATGACATGAGCGCCCATCATGACAATTACCGGCTTATCGGCCTGACGAGCCGTAGCGATTCCGGTTGCCACCGCTTTAAGATCTTCCACCGCCAGGAATTGGGGCAGAGAATCCCACCATCGCGCGAAGGTAGCTCCTGCGTCCACCGGTTTCGCCAACGCCTCGAATTGCACTTTGCTTTGGCGGTTGGCGATAGAAGTCAGGGTGACTTTTGTGAGGTTGATTTCAGGATAACGGGACATTACGTCTTTTGCTCCTTCTTCTTGGCGGCTGGGAAGAGGATGTTATTCAGGATCAAGCGGTAGCCGGGAGAATTGGGGTAAAGTTCAAGCTGGGTAGGCGGATCGCCGATTTCGTGGCGATAGTCTTCCGGATCGTGCCCGCCGTAGAAGGTAAACGTCCCCTTGCCGAAATCTCCATGCAGGTACTTGACTTCGTCGGCGCCTTCGACCTCGCCCATAATGATGATCGTTTTCTTGATGAGCGATTTCTTAAAGGCGGTGGTCTGGCCCATAAAACCTTTGACCACCGAGGTGTGATCCTGCGTGAGCATTGTGGGCACTGGATCATACTTGGCAGAGAATTCGAACAGTGTGAAATAATCCAGAAGATCGCCTCGCGGAGACGTGCCGGTGCGAGGGGTGGTGTCAATATCTGAAAACTCGTAGATCAAAGGATCGCTGATCAGGGTGAAATTCTGAAAGGCGAAAGCTTTATCGTAATCCAGCTTTCTCTGAGCATCGGGGTCAACAGAAGTGCCATCGAAGGGAGCGGCACAGATATCAACACCTTGCGCTGCCAGGGCAATGTCATAGCTGTCGCAAGCCGAACACATGGCGAAAAGAAATCCGCCCTGATTGACATAATCCGCGATGGTGCGAGCCACGGCTTTCTTCTCGTCTTGCACCGTTTTATAACCCAGCTTGTGCGCGATCTCTTCATAAAGGGCCTGTTGCTCGAGGTACCACTTGGCGCCGCGATACAGAGCATAGAATTTGCCGTACTGCCCGGTAAAGTCCTCATGGTGCAGATGCAGCCAGTCATATTGCGACAGCTTGCCAGCTAAAACCTCTTCGTCAAAGACTTTTTCGTAAGGGATTTCCGCGTATTCCAGCGCCAGAGTTACGGCGTCATCCCAAGGTTGAAAATTGGGAGGCACATAGACGGCAACCTTGGGAGCTTTCTCCAATAGAACGCGCTCCATGTTATTGGCTTCAATTGTGTTGTATGCGGAAGCAACATCCCCGGCGGATACTGTTTGACAGGTAACGCCACGTAACCGACAAACGCGTTCTAAGGCCGAGGTTGCCGGAATCAAGAAACTTCCGCCTCGATAGTTCAGCAACCACTCGACGTTGACGCCCTGTTCTAAGACCCAAAATGCCACACCGTAGGCCTTCAAATGGTTGGCTTGCTCCAGGTCCATAGGGATCAACAAACTCTGCGCCCCCACCGTTGAAGCGAGTACCAAAAGACCCAGGATGATCACCTTTCGCGCATGAAGTCGCACAGCTTAAACCCTGAATCTTAAGACAGCACCGATATGCCCCTGATCCGCAAGACCGGCAGTCGGATTGACATGTTCTATCATGCTGCCGGTGCGCAGGGCGATTTCGATGGCGTCGTCCACCACATCACCGACCGGATCGGTTTTCCGGTTGCATACCGGGCATAATTCACCTTTAAGATCAATATAACCGCACTCGCGGCAGAGTACGCCGGAGGTGCGCCAGCCGTCCTCTACATAAAGCATGTGAACCGCTCCCTGACGCAAAGCCTTCAGCACCTTGTTGAGGCCCAAAACAGCCAGACCTTTGCTGTTGGCGGCATCCACCAGTTGCCAAACCAATCGCCTCTCGGTTTCATCTTCCACCCGGCGTTCGATATTTGTCAACTCTTCCAGAATTCGAGTCTGACGAATCTTGCCCGGTTCAGCGGCGAAACGTCCCACCAAGCGTTCTCGCAGCTTGGGGTGTAGAAAATTCTCGAACTGAACCAGCACTGCTTGTTGTCCTCCCAACACCAGATATTCCCAGTGCCGGCGGTGAGATAGGTGGAAAAGGGCATCGGCCACGCGGCGGAAATGTTTCTGCATTTCAGCCTCGTCGCGGTGGGTAGAGATGCCGCGATCCCCACTCCCCGGATGTTCTACCGCCAGCGACAAGTGACCGTTGGCCGGGGCGACAAACGCATTCTCCAGTTTAACGATCTCGCCAATGTATACTTCGTACAATTCCGCGGAACGGCGATCCAGCAGCAGGACGCCAAACCGGTGATATTCGTCCAGGATCAATGTCAGCGGACGAATGTGAGGAGTAAATTCCAATGTGATGCTGGAAGGGACGGGACGGGGCAGATCAAAGATTTGCCAGAGGTCGGCTTCATGACAGAAGAAAGCCGCCAATCCCTGATGCGGGTAACCCGTTTCCAGCTGCTCTTTCAGCAGCTTCTCCAGTCGGTTCAAATCCTGCGTCAAAGCCTCCTTGACACTCAACTCCCACGACCCTGCCATTGCGGATTGGTGCGCTTCGCGGATCAAATTTCTCGCCGCAATGCGCTGCTGATCGGGGCTATGCTGAGAAGGGTCGGTGTTCAGGTAGAAGCTGATGATAGGCTGGCTCTGTGTGTGGAAATCCAGCAGCTTTTCAACGTCAATATACTTAATCATAGGTATCTCCTAATAAATCTATGCCGGACTATATTTATACTAACGCCAGATAAGCCGGTTTCAATTACTGTGATGATTTACTTCTTAGATTACGAGATCGCGAGGCGACCGCAGTCCGATCCAATGGATCCTCCAGCAGGCTTAGACCGGTATTCGGAGAAATGCGCACGTGCACTCCGACCGGCAGAGTCAACCGCTCCGGGTGGTGGCCGTAAGGCAGATCGAGATATATGGGAATGGGTCGAGAGGCGGTAAGTTGCAACAGAATCTCAGCCAAAGTGAGATAATCGTTGCGGCGCGCCCGCGGCCAACAGTTCGTCATTCTACCCATGATGAGGCCGGAAATCTGGTTAAAAACACCGGCGTTTTTTAAATGCGTCAACATGCGATCAATATGGTAAGGCTTTTCGCCGATATCCTCCAAGACCAGGATGGCGCCCTTTAAATTCGGCAAATATTGTGACCCCAGCAACGTCACCACGATGGACAGACAGCCCGGGAAGAGTGGACCGGTAGCTTCTCCGGGCCGTACGGTAGTCAGCGGGCCGGGCCAAAGTCGGCGAGGGGGAGAATCGAGGCCGAGGAAGGTGAAGAGCGAGTCCAGGGTCATGGAAGGCAATCCCTCGCCCATTTCGTTGACCAGCGGCCCGGTAAACGTCACCAGACGGCTTTTGCAAAACAGCGCCCATGTCAGTGCGGTCAGATCGCTAAAGCCCACGAATATTTTGGGATTCTGGGCAATAAGATCATAAGGCAATGAGTCCAGCAGACGATTACTGCCATATCCTCCGCGCGAACACATGATGGCATGAATAGCGGGATCTTTGAAGGCTCTCACCAGATCCTCAAGGCGATCTTCATCGGTTCCGGAAAAGAACGCATAGCGGCCCTGAGCATGTTTACCAACTTTGACCTTATAGCCGCGGCGCATCAACTCTTCGATGCCGCCCTGGAGACGCGCCGGTTCAGAGGGGCCGGCCGGCGACACAACGGCTATGGTATTACCGGGAAGCAGAGGTGATGGTTTAATTTTCACTGGGGGAATTCCGAAGTTTAGTGATCCGAAAGCAGCGGAGTCCGCAAGCGATAATCTCCAAATCCGTCATCATCCACGAACAAGAAGCGGCGATTCAAATCGTCGTAATGCCAAACTTCATACGGCTTTTTGTCAATATCGAAAGGATGTCGTTCGACGTCCGTGGGTTGGCCGAAAATGACATAGACACGACCCATATCCGTTTCCCAACCTTCTCGCAGACCCTTGAACTGATGGTTGGAATAGGTGATGCGCCGATAGTATTCATCCATCTTTTCGTTGTTTATGGTGGCAGGATTTGGATCTCTTTTTTTCCAGAAATCCAGGAAGAGGTCTTCGCGCTTCCATAGTGGCGCAGATATCATCCTTTGGATTTCCAAGGGTTCGGCGATATATTTCAACTGGCGAATGGCCAGATCTACATTTTGGATATAGTCGGGCAGGTTCTCCGATATCGTTTTAAGAGTAAAGGCACGAGCTAATTCCACTCCCTGGGAAGCAGCCTTAACGACCACGCGACTGGCAGACCCCGTAAAGGTCGAAGCGGGGATTACCAGCGTATCAGCATAAAATTGCTGCCCCGGCGTCAGGGTAAATTTTCCCGTGGCGGTGATTTCGTCTTTTTCGTTTTGGACCTGATATTCAATTTGTGGAGGATCCGAAGCCGAATGGAACAGGTTGAAAGCGGCGCGCAGCGGTTGACCCGACATGATCCCGAGCGTCATTTGCACAACCCCGGCGGAATCCAGCGGAGCCAAATCACTTAAACGCAAATTAGGGCCCCATTCCTTCTCGGGGAAGGAAATTCCCTTCTCCAAATTACGTTCCTTGCGCGACTCTTTGTCTGTCAGAGTCACGCGCAACTTGAAATGATCCGGCGTCTGCACGAAATCTGAGATCGAGTGATCGTTCAGCAGCCGTGAGTTGGTTTGGGCGTAATCTGAGACGCTTATCTGCCTTTCCAGGTGCGATGTGCTAACGCGTTCTTCCTTGCCTTTTTCCAGGATAAGATCCAGCGAGTAGGCGGCTTCGTAATGGTCGTTCTTTTTAACGAACTGGAGATCATCATATACGATGCGCACATGGACTTCTATGCGGATGGAATCCGGATGGTCGGTGGCCATACGCAGCGGTAAAATGCGGAATTCCGGCAAGCCGACATAAGGATCGGCGTAATACTCCTGTGCTGTAAGCGGGGACAAGGTCACGCCGGCCAGAACCAGCCAGTGCACGATGAGTTTCATCATGAATATCTCTCTTGATTGACATTAGGGGAAGGTTCAGGCTTTACTCCTCGACCACTTCCGCCACCAGATCATATTCCATGGCTGCAGTAATGCGAACCTTCAGGAAAGTGCCCACTGGGTGCTTCCCGGGAATCAGTATATCGCCATCCAGTTCCGGTAAGTCCCGACGGCTGTGAGCTAAACTGTAGCCGGAGGCCTTCTCGAATTCATCCACGAAGACTTCTTCGACGTTGCCGACACGCTGGAGGTTGTAATCGTGGGAAATCTCTCTTTGCGTTTCCATCAATCTCTCCCGGCGATCAGTTCTCACCGCTGGAGAAACCTGATCGGGTAGAGCAGCAGCCGGGGTGCCTTCCTGGCAGGAAAACTCAAAACTCCCCAGCCGTTGAAATTTTACCCGCTGCACAAAATCCAGCAGTTCCTCAAAATCTGCCTCGGTTTCACCCGGAAAACCCACAATGATCGAAGTACGCAGTGTGACCTCCGGCATTTGGCGGCGGGCGGTTTCGATCAACCTCTCCAACTGCCGGAGGTTTCCCCCGCGCCCCATCGCTTTCAGAATGCGACCGGAGGCGTGTTCTATGGGCAGATCCAGGTAACGGCACAGTTTTCCCTGGCCGGCCCAGAACTTGAATAGCTCCTCATCACAAGCGGGAGGATGCAAATAGAGTGGACGAACCCATTGCACGCCCGCGACGGTGCAGATCTTTTCCAGCAAAGAGATCAGCGGTTTATTGCGGCGACCCAGCCCGAGATCATGGCCGTAAGAATTTAATTCCTGCGCCACCGGTATTATCTCGCGTACTCCTCTGCCGACGAGATAATTGGCCTCCTCAATAATCTCTTCAGGCGGCCTGCTGCGGTAGGATCCTCGCAGAGAGGGGATGACACAGTAACTGCAGCCGCGATTGCAGCCATCGGCAATGCGGAGATAGGCGTAATGCCGAGGTGTGCCCGGCAAACGTTGAAGATAGGGATTGCCGAAATCCGGGTCTTTGCTTTCAGGTGCAATTAAATCGAGGACTTCCTGCCATTGCCCGACGCCGAAGAAGGCATCCACCTCCGGCAGTTCAGCCGGAAGTTCGTCCCCGAATCGCTGTGGGAAGCAGCCGCAGACGTAAAGTTTCCGGCAACGGCCTTCGCTCTTCATGCGTGCCGCTTCCAGAATGGCCTCAATCGCTTCTTCCTGAGCTTCCTGAATGAACGCGCAGGTATTGACTACAATAACCTCAGCTTGCTCGGGCCGGCTGGTAAGCTTTACGCCTCGTTTACGCCCCCACCCGCTAATCAATTCGCCTTCAACCTGGTTCTTGGAACAACCTAAATTATGAAGAAATAGCCGGGTCAAGCTTTCTCCTCGGGGGCTTCGAACAGACCCCGGGCAAATTCACGGGGATCGAAGGCGGCCAGATCCTCGGGTTTTTCCCCCAGTCCAATAAATCGCAGAGGAATACTCAGCTCGCGGCAAACCGAAATTACCGCACCCCCGCGTGCAGTCCCATCCAGCTTGGCCAGCACCAGGCCGGTCACTCCGCTGATTTCCTGAAAGACACGGGCCTGTTGAATCATGTTCTGACCGGTATTGGCGTCCAAAACCAGAAATACCTCATGCGGCGCCGAGGAGTCTATCTTTTTCAGCACGCGGCCGATCTTATTTAATTCCTGCATGAGATTATCCTTGTTGTGCAAGCGACCGGCAGTATCTACGATCAACAAATCGTACGCTCTCGCCTTGGCGGCCTGGAAGGCATCGAAAGCTACCGCAGCAGGATCCGCGCCCGGTTTCTGGCTGATAACCTGCACGCCCAAACGATCACCCCAGGTAATGAGCTGCTCGCTGGCCGCAGCGCGGAACGTATCGGCGGCCGCCAACAGTACCTTTCGCCCTTGTTGCTGAAAATGACGGGTTAGTTTGGCAATGCTGGTGGTTTTGCCGCTGCCGTTGACGCCGACGATCAATAGCACCGCCGGAGTGGCGCTCAGATTCAGACCGTTACCGATAGCAGGAGTGATCATCTCCTCAATGGTCTCTTCGAGCAACAAGCGAACCCCTTCGGCGACATTATCGGATTCCACCGGCTGGTGTTTTAATTTCTCCTTAAGGGCTGCAAGTAACGCGGCGGTGGTAGCCACACCTGCATCGGCCGAGATCAACGCCTCCTCCAATTGCGACCAGAGAGTATCGTCAATCCTGGGGTGAAGACTTAAGACGCGACGGATGCTATCGCCCAGCCGTTGCCGGGTTTTTCCTAATCCGTTGATTAGTTTTGAGAAGAGGCCCATATTGGATGTTAGTCCTGGTGGTTGATAACCGAAATATGTGCGGGCCGAGGACGACCTCGACTTCGGTTCGCGTTTCACGGTTCACGATTTACTATTTACGGTTCATGGAATTATTTCCAGACTTGAACCAGCCAGTGGTGAAAAATCGGATTCGCGCGAGCCTGGGCGCGGGGATCGTTCCCCCAGAGAGTATCCTTATCATCATAGGTTTTAAACCGCTCCCTATAGGTCTTACGCTGGAAAGGGGCCGTCAGTTGCTCAAGGTCGTGCAGATCATAGTAATGGTGCGGTACGCCGGCTTCGATACCCTGGCGATGAATAAAGGTGAACGGTTCGACTTCGTCGCCTTCGCCGCAGCGAGCATCCTGGCGACCGATTACGATGAAATAAAAAGGTGCTCCGAGTTTCAGGACGCGAGAAACGTCTGAAACGGCGTGAATAGTATCCCCCAACCGTGCGTGGTTGAGTACATTGATGGAGACCGCGCCATCGAACGATTCACCGGCAAACGGCAGGGGCGACATTGCCGCCAGTGCCAGAGAAGCAGTTAGATTCTCTGCCTCCAACCATTGCCGTGAGTGCTTCAACCCCTGCGGGGCGATGTCCGTCCCATAAAGTTCATACCCCCGGCGACTCAAGAATATCACATGCCGACCGCCGCCGCAGCCCAGATCCAATATCTTCGCTCCAGGAGCCAATTCGCACACAAATTCTTCCACCAACGGATCCGGTTCGTGAACCACTTTGGAGGGATCATAAAACAGTTGATTCCAATCAGAGCACATGGGATCAAAGGGAGGGAAAAACCGGATTTAAGACCGTGGCGTGTGGGACTGATCGCTGCCCCAGTTCAACTTTTCGCGGAGGACATCGTAGAAATCTTTGTCCTTGAAAAGGACGAGCTTGACAATGTAATCCGCTTTCTGAATGAGTACCCGGTCGCCTACCGACAGGTTCCTGTGGATTTGACCGTCGGTGGATAGGATTATTGAGCTATGGCCGCCTTCCACCAGGGCTTCGATCTCGCGATCCGCGCCAATAATCATGGGGCGGTCAGCCAATGTATGCGGGGAAATAGGGTTGACGATCAAGGCATTCAGCGCCGGTTCCACAATAGGCCCACCGGCAGAAAGAGAGTAAGCGGTGGAACCGGTGGGGGTGGCCACGATTAAACCATCGCTGGTGTACGTGTTCAAATAACGGCCACCGATGGTCGTGCGTATGCGAATGACTCGGGGAAAGGCGCCTTTGTCCAGAACGACGTCGTTTAATGCGTAATAGAGATCAGTGGAATTCTCCACCTGGCAGCTCAAGACCATGCGATCTTCAATGCGGTAAGCGCCGGAAAGCAATTCTTCCACACGCGGATAAAGGCTATCCAGAGTGATTTCCGCCAGATAACCCAAACCTCCCAAGTTCACTCCCAGAATGGGAGTTTGGTTGTGACGAACCCTATTGGCGGTGGATAAAAGTGTGCCGTCGCCGCCGAAGGAGAGAACCATGTCGCAGCGGGACACCAGATCCAAACAGGGGAGAAAATGATCCGGGGTGACTTTCAGCCGATCGCTCAAGTCATCACAGACCAGGACGGAAGCGCCTTTACTTTCGAGCCAGGCCAGAAACGGAGGCAGAACGTCCCAGATCTGCGCTTTTTGGGTGTTGGCGATGATGCCGAGAGTCATGAGTCAGGGAGGTGTTGGTGGGGCCCACAAAGACGTTCTTTTTTATAGCAGCCGGGAAAAATTCACGAGCGGCCTGAGCGATACCCGAGCTGTCTAATTTAAGCATGGCAAGCAACGAAGATCGTTCGCCTTGTTCGATAAAACGATCCGGAATACCCAGGCGATATACTTTTGGCTGATTGATATCGAGATCGGACAATGCTTCCACGACGGCAGATCCGAAACCGCCGGCCAGAGCGTTCTCTTCGATGGTCATGATATGGTCGAAGCGCAGCGCCAGATCGGCTAGAATTTCCAGATCCAGAGGTTTCAGGGAGCGCATGTTTACGACGGTTAATGGTTGGCCTTCACCATCGAGAATTTGGGCGGCCTGCATGGCTTCATGGAACAAAGGCCCCAGCGTCAGGATGACGCCACCACCACCCACTCGGGCGACTTCGGCCCGACCGATTTCTATCGGGGTCCAGACGGCTTCAGGATCCAGTGCGCAGCCGACACCCTCGGCTCGAGGATAGCGCAGAGCGATCGGTCCGCGATTATCGGTCAGGGCGGTGAACAGCATATATTGCAGATCGTTCTCATCGCGCGGGGCCAGGATCGTCAGATTGGGTATCTGGCGCAAATATGAGAGATCGAAACAACCGTGATGAGTGGGACCATCTTCACCCACCAACCCGCCGCGATCCAGGGCAAAAACCACCGGCAGGTTTTGCAAGGCTACGTCGTGGATAATTTGATCAATGCTGCGCTGCATGAAGGTTGAATAAATCGCCACCACGGGCCGATAACCCTGAGCGGCCATGCCGGCGGCGAAGGTGACGGCATGTTCTTCAGCGATACCCACATCGTAGAATCGTTCCGGGAACCGGATGGCGAACTCGGACAGGCCGGTGCCGTCGGCCATGGCGGCGGTGATGGCCACGATTTTCGGATTCTTCTCCGCCAGCTTGACAATAGTTTTACCAAAAACTGAGGTATAACTGGGAGCTTTGGAAGCTCCATTGATCTGGCCGGTTTCTTTAACGAATGCTCCAATCCCGTGGAACTTAGAGGGATTTTGCTCGGCAGGCAGGTATCCCTTGCCCTTGCGCGTCAGCACATGCACCAGTACGGGATGTGGAGGCAGGTCTTTCACTTGCTGAAAGATGTGAATCAAATCGTCGAGTTTATGGCCATCCAGAGGGCCGATATAGCGAAAGCCCATCTGCTCGAAGAACAATCCCGGCACCAGCATCGCCTTGATGGAAGCCTCCAAGCGGCCAATAGATCGAGCGATGCGCGATCCTTGCGGCAATTGCAACGTTCGTTCGAGCAAATCCTTTTTGATTTTATTCAAGCGGGGGTCAGTGATCAGGAAAGCCAGATACTTGGATAAAGCGCCGACGTTGGGGGAAATGGACATGGTGTTGTCGTTCAACACCACGATAAACTTACGACCGGAAGACCCGGCGTTATTCAGACCCTCAAAGGCCAAGCCGCCGGTCATAGCGCCATCGCCGATGATGGAAATAACCTCGAATTTCTCACCGCTTAAATCACGGGCGCAAACCATGCCATAACCGGCAGAGATGGAGGTAGAGGCATGCCCAGTACCAAAGGCGTCATGCGGGCTTTCGCTGCGATTTGGGAAGCCGGAAAGGCCCTGGTTCTGACGGTTCAAGTGGAAACGATCACGGCGGCCGGTGAGGATTTTATGGGCGTAGGCTTGATGGCCGACGTCCCAGATAAATTTATCGCGGGGGCTATCGAAGACGTAATGCAGCGCCAGAGTCAGCTCGACTACACCCAGGCTGGGAGCCAGGTGCCCGCCGGTAATGCTGACATTGGTGATGATGAAATTACGAAGTTCCTCAGCCAGTTCCGCCAACTGGGAGTTGGACAACTTTTTCAGATCATCCGGGGAATTGATATTTTCCAGACAGCGGCGCACACGGTCCTCATCTTGTGACATCATATCGTATCCAGCAAGATCTCTATTAAATCAGGATTCCTGCGGCGGTGATAGAATTTTCAG
>JAGVQJ010000142.1 GCA_020051775.1 Calditrichota bacterium
CGAATCCGGGCGAATGAGTTTGACAAAATTACCATTGTTTTGATATAATCTTAGCCAATCGCCCAGGCAGAGCTCTTCATCGACGCCTGCATTGGACAGGCTCACCTGTGGTGCGCGCACTCAGGCCCTGACGGGAACAGGAGTTCTATGATGAGATCGATAACGGTCCTGGGGCTCGGTTTGGCCCTCCTGGCCGGCCCCGTCCTTGCGCAGACCTCGGACCTGATGATCTCCGAATACGTTGAGGGATCCGGCGACAACCAGGCCATCGAGATCTACAACGGCACCGCCGACGTGGTTTCAGCCTCAGACTATCAACCGCGCAGAAACTGGAACTTTAACCCAGGACGAATACGACTACCTGAATCAAGTGATAGACCAACGTGACAGCTTGGCCTTGGATCTTTCCACGCCGGAACTGAACTTCATTCTCACTTTGAGCAACACGAATGGATCTGTTCAGGAAGATCCGCTGGACGAACTCGTCACCCTGAGCGACGAGGCGTTAGAGGCCGTCTTGAAGAACCTGGAATCAGCACCAATCCGATCATAACAGTCAAAAAGTGCCTATCATCGGTGGAATATACCCGATAAGATTTCTACTACATCAAAATAATGGAGGACTCCCATGACGAAGAGATTACTCGTGATGACTCTGGCAGCGCTGATTTACCTGCCGGCGATGATTTGGGCTCAGCCGCCCCCTGAGGATGACATGCCCACTATGGGGCTACATCGCCGCGAGCATGTCGAAAGGCGCGTTCAGACCATGAAAATGTGGAAACTGACCGAAGAACTCAATCTCAGTGAAGATCAGGCGACCAAATTCCTTCCCCTGATGAATGCGTTTGACCAAAAGATGGACGAAGTGCGTCGTACGCGCCAGGAATCCATGCACAAATTAAGTTATTTAGCCTGGGATGAGAAGGCCAAGCCCGCGGAAATCAACAAAGTTCTCGAAATTCTGGAGAATTTGGAAGATCAGCAGATGGCCTTGCGCAAGCAATTCCACAAGGATATCGCCGGGATCCTTGAACCGGCGCAGTTGGGCAGGATGGTGCTGTTCAATCACCGTTTTCCTGATATGATGCGCGACGCTATCCGGGATTATGAAGATCGGCGCGATATGGATCGCCCCCCCGGACCACCCCCAGGTAGAAGAGGCTGGTGAGCGCAGGTAATCTCTTCCTGGGCTACTTGACGAGCGACAAAACAAGCCAGTTTCCATCGAATAAGATCTATGAGGGGTTTCACCCAATGTAACAAGGGGTTGAAACCCCTTGTTGCGTTAATAAGGGCCTTCAAGCAGCCCTCTTTCTCCTTGACTTTTCAGCGCTTTATGCGTATATTGACGCTTGAATATCTGTTGCTTCAATCAGTGTGTTTCTTTGCAGAAACTTCCCTGGTATAACTGCTGGTTTGGATCCGATTACCTGGAACTATACCGGCATCGCTCGCCGCAGGAGGCGACCCAAACGATTGTCTGGCTGACTTCAGAACTGGAGATACATCCTCCGGCGCAAGTTCTGGATCTGGCTTGCGGCAATTGCCGCCACGGCGCTGAACTGGCTCGTTTGGGTTTCAGGACGATCGGTTTCGACCTCTCCTGGCCTTTGTTGGAATCTGTAAAAAGCGAGGAAATCGCCTGCAAACCCTTGCGACGTTTGCGCGGTGATATGCGTAGCTTGCCTCTGCAGATGAACACTTTCGAACTGGTATTGTCGCTGTTCACAAGCTTCGGATATTTCTCCCAGGATGGCGATGATTTGCAGGTCTTGACTGAAGTTCACCGCGTTCTGCGTCCTGGGGGTAAATTTGTGTTGGATTTCTTGAATGCGCCATTGGTGCGACATGAGTTCATCCCCGCAGAAACGGGGCAAATGGGAACCCGGGAGGTCATCGTAGAACGATGGGTGGATCAGATCCGCAATCGGGTCGAAAAGCGCATCTCTCTTCGATCGCCTGGGGGAGCCGTTCAAGAGTATCGGGAATCGGTCAGATTATATGAGGTGGAGGACCTCCAACGAATGTTACTTCGCTGTGGTATTATTCCTGAACAGATTTTTGGCGATTATACCGGTTCCGCATACCAGGAGCGATCGCCTCGCCTAATCCTGATAGGTGTTAAACGTGCCTAAATCCATTTCCTTTGCCCGGCTTCCCGGAGGCAATTCTTTATTCCTCGATTATCTCGAACACTTCGATAAAGTCCGCAATTTCTATGCGTTGGATTACCGCCAACCGGTAACTCAATGGGAGCAGATACTGAGTTCACCCTCGGGACGCACTCTGGATAGGACCGATTTGGTGGAAGGCTTATTGGCAGATGCCCGCCTCTGGAATAGCTCTAAACAAGCTCTTAGAAACATCGAAGCGCTGCGCGACCCAGCTACTTTGGCTGTGATTACGGGCCAACAGGTCGGCCTCTTCGGCGGACCGCTTTACACGTATTTCAAAGCCACTTCTGCCGTATTGTGGGCTCAAGCCATTCACAAAGCTACCGGCCGCCCCACCGTTCCGGTCTTCTGGATGGAGACCTCCGACCACGATTTCTTCGAAATCAATCACGTTCGACTGCTGGATACAGAAGGTGAAGAGGTGCTGTTATCGCTCACCAACCCACCGGAAGAAAAACGGCGCATTGTCGGCACGATTGTTCTGAATGGTGAAGTCGAGAGGTTGATCCAGCGATTATGGACGCTTTTACCGGCCAACACCTATCGCAGCCCCTTCCTGGAACTCTTGAGTAGCGCCTATCACCCAGGCGTGACGCTGGCTGGAGGCTTTGCGCGATTCTTCGGTCATCTATTTGCGGATGATGGGCTGATCATGGTGGACGCCGAAAATCCCCGCATCAAGAAAGCGGCCGCACCCATGTACGACCGCATTCTTTATTCCGGGGGGCAATTGAATCACCTGCTGCAGCGATCCACGCAAGCCGTGCATCGAGCCGGGTACCCACCGCAGATACAACCACAGGACGACCGGCTGCAATTATTTTATCGGGAGGGAGAAGTACGCGTACCGATCAACGCTTCGGGAACGCTGCTCCACGATGACAAACCACACGAGCACGTCGGTATCGAAAACTTACGTCACCAAATCCAATCAACCCCTGAACGGTTTCTACCCAAGGTCAGCCTGCGACCCATTGTCCAAGACTACCTCTTCCCTACTTTGGCCTACATAGCCGGCCCGGCGGAAATCACTTATATGGCTCAACTGAAGCCACTGTACGAACATCTGGGCGTGCCCATGCCCGTGATTGTCCCGCGTGTATCCATAACGTTGATTGAAGCAAAAATCCAGCGGGTTTTAGACAAATATAGCTTTACTCCCGAACAATTGCGGCAAGGCGCTGCACATTTGATCAACCAGCTACTGGAGTCCGATCCAGCTAGTGATTTGATCAGCGTGTTCGCCGGTGCGCGTGAAAAATGGCAGGAAGTAAAAGATACACTGACCGTTGGTTTGATGGCCATAGATCCTACGCTGGAACATCCGGTGGATAAGACCATGGAACATTGGAAACAAGGATTATCTCTGTTGGAACAGAAGGCTCAGGCGGCATTGCGTCGCAAGAACGATACTCTGGTTTCACTGATTAACAAAGCCGTCACCAACTTGACTCCGGGGGGACAATTGCAGGAACGCCGCTTCTGCTTGCCATATTACCAGGCTCGCTATGGCCGTAATCTATCCCAACGCATACGTTCCCAGGCACAGATTGACCTATACCGGCATCAACTCATCTACCTCGGTGAGGGAGATTAAGCTTGTTTGATGCAAATGGCAAAATCCAAATGATATATAAACCTGGAAGGTGGAGTTAACCATGACGGCTTCGGCTTATATCCTTATTTCAGTGGCGGTGGGCAAGGCGCGCATCGTCTATGAGCGCCTGGCAAAAATGCCCGGGGTACAGCACGTGGATGCCATTTCCGGTCCTTACGATCTCATCGCTATCATTCAAGGCAGCGATTTCAACCAGATCGGCACGCAAGTCCTGGATAAAGTTCAGGCCATTGACGGCGTATTGGACACTATCACCTGCAACGTGATCCACTTCGAAGTCTGATCCGCTCCATCCTCTCTGCAAACCATTTCTGCCTGCATTAGGACGGTTTTCCACCGCCTCTTAGTGATTCTCCGTCCAATTATCAAAGTGTAAAATACTGTGTAAGTCTAAATTATCCCTTGACACTAAGGGATTTTTTGCTTATATTATATTCTGATTTACCTAAGGAGCCGCCATGAGAACCCTTCTTGCCCGCATATTTGCGGCCTTGACAGTAACATTGTGGCTGTGTTCGGTTACACCGGCACAAAACCCCACTACTTCCTCTTATCTTTACCTTTCTGAAATCGAAAACACCATTTTCGGCGAGATGATCAAGTTCTGGTATTTGGATACTCTCAATGGGACGGTGCACAGCAACGACACCATTGCCATGCAGGGCTTGAACGGGCAACCGATCTTCTTGGACACGGTCAGCACCTCCGCGCCTATATTCATGTACTTCAACGGTGCTAATCCCTATTTCGCCTACGAGCCGGTGTTTAATGCACCACGCGTGGCGTTGCCGGAATGGGCTGACTCCATTCGGGCCAGGGCTGCCGCCTCGGGTTGCTTTTACACCGATATCAATGGATTTTATGCGCATCGCCTGGTGTTCAATTCTCAAGGTTGGATGCTTTACCGATGGCCGTTGGGATTGCCCTTTGCAGATACGGTAATTGCGGTCGGGGGTGTCCCCAATCAGCAAACAATTTTCGTAGATGGTTACCTGGAGTTAAAGGGTCTGGTTCGCGGCACGGTCACCGTAGGCGCGCATGGCAGCAATGATCCACAGGCACTGGGGTATCATTGTATCAGATTGTTGGACGACGTTCGCTATGCCAACTCCAACCCACAAACCGGCGAGTTCGACCCTTTCACAACGGATATGGTGCAAATCGTCTCCGAAGGGGATATCGTCATCGGCAACACACCGGAAAACGGTCGGGATAATTGCGGCGGAATGGGCTATGCCCAACCGGATATGCGGCAAAAGAGCATCATCATCACTGCGGCGGTGGTGGCTCTGGGAGAAGGTTTCACCTTTGAAGATCAAAACGACTCCTACGTCTGGGAATATTCCACCGGTTACCAGGGGCCCTCCCCCGATCATCGCGGCGACATCATTTTGCGGGGATCGCTGGCACAGCACCGGCGCGGGTATGTACACCGTTCCAACCACGGTGACACCGGCTACGGCAAGCGCTTCTACTACGACACGCGGTTTGACACGACCTGGCTTCCAGGCAGCATCCCAGCGCGGCATATACCCGAGTTCGACCCGCCGCAACTGGATTTCGGGGAAATCACCGTCTATGAGATTGATACTCTGGAGGTCGTTCTGCGCAACGAAGGTGGCACGTACATAGACATACAGCGAGCCACGACCGGTTCGACGGTCTTCGGCGTATTCGCGGTGGATTCGATGACCCTGGCGCCCACTGACAGTTTCGCTTTCCAGGTGATTTTCCAACCGGACAATATAGGTCAATTCAATGACTCACTGATCATTGAACTTTACTACGGTGCGGATTTGAAAGTGCCGCTGGTCGGAACCGGCGCTGCGTTGGGAGTCACGCCCGCACCGCTGCCGGAATCCTATGCCTTACAGATCAGCCCCAACCCCTTTAACGGACAGTTGCGCATTCAATACGGTAATAGTCTGAATCCGGCAGACTTAAGCATTCGGGACATTCAGGGGCGCGTTGTGGAATCTGCTCACCTGGAAAGCGGATCATATACTTGGACACCAGCGGGATTGGCAGGAGGCATCTACTTCGTCACTCTGCAAACGGAGGGCAGCACAATATGTCGGAAGGTGGTGTATCTGAAATAGGGCTTGCGGAGTGTCAAAGCATCCGTGAAAATAAAAACGGGGCGCAGGGTGGTGCGCCCCGCCTTATTTTGAGGTAAAGAGATTATTTTATGAGGAGCATTTTCCTGGTGCTGGTGAAATTGCCGGAGGCTATTCGGTGGAAGTAAATCATTCAACCACAACTTGTCCGATCTCAGCATAATCAGCGGCGGAAGAATTCGTCCAGGGGAAATTTGCCATCCGGCCCAGAACCAAGGCGTCGCCTCCATTGGGCGGTTGGGAAGTGAAGTTGTACATCCCACAAGCGCCTTGGCGATCATCATATTCGATCAGACCATTTGGGCGATAATTTGTTTCAGGACCATAATTTGTTGAAAATGCGATATGCATGATCGGCGGATAATAAG
The DNA here is from genome assembly GCA_020051775.1 of Calditrichota bacterium. Lineage (GTDB taxonomy): Bacteria > Electryoneota > B3-LCP > B3-LCP > B3-LCP > JAGVQJ01. The sequence goes on from JAGVQJ010000142.1 coordinate 6,281, forward strand.
CTGTATAAGGGGCATGACCCAAACATAGCACGTGACCAAGTTCGTGAGCTATGGTAGATTGTAAATCAACCTGACCAAGGGGTGGCCAGTTGGTAGGAGCTGGATCAGGGACCCATACCCATGTGTAGTCGCTATTGGAATCATCGTAGATTTCAACATCTTTTGAAATCATATCGGGCATCGCACCAGGAAAAGGCCAAGTTCCAGCTATAACACCAGGATATTGAGTATGATGAAAATACACATCACAGAAGAGGTGATTTCCCATGTCCACATTTTGGGCCAAATTGATATTATCAATATTACATACCCCATCATAGACAAATCGAATATTAGCACCGCCATTTGCCAGCGCCGCGTTCCACTCGTTCATGGCGTTTAAGAATGCTTGAATTTGATTTGGTTGTGATATTATATCAGGCCGGTTGTGATTTGGATTAAAACGCAAATGAATTAGTTTTGTCGCTCCTTCAGTAGACCTATGATTGAAACTAAAATCTGACCAAGTATAATTACCACTATTTACTGCTGAAGCCAGACTCGCTGTAATCACACATGTCGTGATCCAGAATGACCATGTTTCCAATCTCATTCAGATCCACTCCGCAATTATTTAGAAATTTAGTTTTGGATGTTTCTTTAAAGATTTTCAATCATTTTGCCGCTTCAATCGTTCCAGAATAAGTTGTTTATAGTCATCTAAAGACTTTTTAAAAGTCAGCATCACTCGTTTGTTAGCTTCATTGTATTTGTAGAATACTATTTTATTACCTTCCAGCGAGTATCCGCCGTTTATTGGAATATAAAGAAGGTTAATGGGATTAATACAGATGTGAACGAGGAGTCTTTTCCCAGGTTGAATGAAATCTGCTGTTCCAATTTTTTGCATAACGCTCCATTGATTGGCAGGAATATACAAAATAATGATAGAATCCTGGGAATTCCCCTTGAGTTGATCTATTAGAAATATTTTAAACCGAAAATCATTTAGCGGGCCCACGCAGTGTGTCTGTACTCCACTTTCATTGTACATTGGTTTAAACCATTCTAAACTGTCCACACTGATTATATTACAGACAGCTATATACTTAGAAGTAGTGATAAGTTGATCGTCAGAAAGCGTGGTATATCGATCAGCCACCGCCACGTTCCCAATAAAAAGTTGTAGGAAAAAAATCAAGCATAACATAATTAGATTCCGCATTTGAATCACGTTTGATAGTTGTGTTGGAATTTTCATTATATGACACTGACACCGAAAATTCGCTAACACGAATGTACTCGCGACGGGTACAATAGTGACTCTTTTCCACATTGTTTGCTCCTTAAGGGTGAAATGGTGCCGGTTATTCTATTCCCGGTTCTGTTTCTTTTTGAATCATCCATTTGTAGTTTTCCAAGCTAATTCCGCGTGATGGAGCTACAGGTTGATCTGTCGAAAGACATCTATAGATGTAAACTGTATCACCTACTACAGCATAGACACCGTTTACTGGAGTGGAAAGCTGTTGCAGTGGATCAATAAATACATGCGCAAGTACTTTCCTCTTCGGTCGCACTATTTTCGTTATTTGCATCTTGTCCATACTCCTCCAAACATTCGAAGAAATATGCAGTGTAATTATGGAATCTGACACTGAACCCTTAAGCAGTATCGATACACGCAATTTCACTTGAGTTTCGTTGAGAGGCGTATAGAAGGAAGTCTTAATGCCATTTTCATCAAGGATAGGCATACGCCATTTCACCTTTTCAACTGTCATCACTTCACCAACTAAAATACACTGACTCGATTTGATAAGTTGATCTTCCGTTGCTGGAATATAAGTGTCGGAAACTGCCATTCCAACAAAGCTAAGATGTAAGGCAGTTATGAAAATTAGCAAAATCAATTTTCTCATTCTATTCTCCTTATTTGTCGATCCAAATTCTGCGGTGTATTTTTATTACTGCATTCACAATATAACAGAGCTCCAAGTATCAGATTCTTGGTTATCTTCTGAATGATCAATAAAACAATAGGGCTGTGTCTCAGCTAAATTACCCCCTGTTTGTGATGTATTGCTGAAAAATATATCACAAACTTGGTTATTTTCACCAGCAGGGACAATGTATGTAACAGTGCTTGTGGGGCCCATATAGTTTAAGCGAGTATTAGCACCACCGGTAATCAACGCTTGGTTCCAAACATTTACCGCAGAAATTACAGCATTTTCTTGAGTTGTCAAGTCCATAAGAGGGTAATTTGGATTGAGGTAGATCGGAATATATTTCAATTGCCTTGGTTCCAGTTGCAGTCTCCAACAAAAACTGAATGGAAGGAGATTAAACGCATAAACAAATTGGCAATTGCTGATCAATATCAGAATGGTCAGTGTAAATCTCCAAAGGATTTTATTTATTTCCATTGGATTGCCCTTTATATAGTTTTTTTCCGTAGTTGATATAGGCTTCCAGTTCAGACAGTCTTATTTTGTACTCTGGTACTCCCTCATCTGCAACTTTGCAGATATAATTGATGGCCTGCCTGCCATACAGGTCAATACCGATAAAAACCAAATAACTATCTGGCGAAGTGGAAAATTTAACTCCAAAATACCATTCGTGAAATTCGAAATTCTCTCTTTTAGTGGTCAGTTCAATTTCATCTTTTGTGGAGTCTCCCTTCATGGTTTTGGTTACTTTGAATGTTATATAGATCTCGTCATGAAAAACAACAACATCTCCACCTTCTTCCTTCCAACATGTACTGTCAATCCTCGCAATGTTACCGACGAATATCTGATCGGTTGCTTTAATTAATTTCTCGAAGATATCATTAGTATATCTTGTGTGGCTAGCAAATGCATGTTGATAAAAGCTCGTAATGCAAAAAGCTGCAAGCATGAGTCGTATGGTCTGGCATTTCATGTATCTTCCTTTCCATAATTTTTAGCGAATATTTCTTCCAATAAAATAGTAGAATTTGGTTTAAATATCAAGTTAATTTTATATAATATTTGAAAAATTCTTGTGATTCTGATCAAAATAAATTTAATGTATTGGATTAACAAAAAATCTCGCCTCCCCGCAAAAAATAGCTTGACTTAGACCAAAATATTTGTTAATTTAAAGAATAGCCATTGTTTTTCAGAATGAATTCGATAATCACCCCATAGCCTTTAGAAAGGGCGCGATATGAAGAAGTTTACACTTTTGGTATTAATCCTGATTATAGTAGGCTCTTTGGCGCAGGCTGAAACCCCGCAGCCGATTCAGGACTGGCCCGCCGATCTGCCGCTGCCAGCCTGGCAGACGCCGCAGGAGAAACAGATGCCGCCGCAACCGGCTGACGACGTTACCCCGCCGCCAACCGAACCGGTCGTGGCCGTGCCGGAATTCGGGCCGCAGGAAGGCGTGCAACTGGTCTACGGTTTCGCCAACGATCCCATGTTCGTGGATCTGGTGCGCGAAATTCAGGAGGTGGCCGTGGTTTACGTCGTGGTTCCGGACATCGCCACCATGAGCCAGTGCAATTCCGTGCTGCAAGCCAACCAGGTGCCGCTGACCAACGTCGAATACCAGATCCACGCTACGGACGCCTACTGGTCGCGCGATTACGGCGCACACTACGTCTGGGGTCAGAATTCCGGCGAAATCGCCATGATTGACTGGCAGTACTACGACAGCCGCCCCAACGACGATGCCATCCCCCAATTTCAGGCGGGACAGTGGCACATGAACTACTACGAAAGCCCGATCTACCACGAAGGCGGCAACTACATGTCCGATGGGCACGGGCTGGTCATGTGCTCGGACGTGCTTTACAGCAACAATCCCACCTACAGCCAAGCCTGGTGTCAGCAGCAATTGGCGCAATATTTCGGAGCGCAGGAGATCCACATCTACGAGAGGATACCCTCCTATTGGGACGGCACCGGCCACATTGATCTCTGGGGCAAGATGCTCAACGACACCACCATCATGGTGGCGCAGATGCAGCCAGACGATCCCAACTACCAGATGATCGAAAACCATGCCACAGCCATGGGACAGGTCTTGACGCATTATGGCCGTCCCTTCAATATCGTGCGCTGCCCCATGCCGCCGTCATACGTGTTTCTCATCTGGCATTACTACAAGAGCTTTCTGAACAGCACCATCGTCAACGGCAAAGTGCTGGTTCCCATCTACAACACCGAACCGCTCCTGACGACGCAGGCTCTGGCCGCCTATCAAGCCGCCATGCCTGATTACGAGGTCGTGGGCATTTACTGCGATCCCATCGCCTGGCAGGGCGGAGCCATCCATTGCACGACCATAGGGGTGGCCGACCACATCCAGGATTACGTGCACAGCGCCGACGTCACGGTCACGCCGGTCAACCCGCCCATCGTCATCCCACCGGGCGGCGGTTCTTTCAGCTACAACGCCAACCTGCACAACCTGGAGACCGACAGCATTTACACCGAAATCTGGGCGGAGATCGTCATTCCCAGCGGGTACGCTTACGGCCCGGTGCTGCAACGTTCGGTGAATCTGGCCGCGAATGGAACCGTATCGCGGATGATGTCGCAAGCGGTGCCGGGGACGGCTCCAGCGGGCAATTACATCTTCAAGATGTACACCGGCAGCAGGCTGCCGCGCGTGGTCAACGATTCCAGCTACTTCTCCTTCACCAAAAGCGGCGCGGAAGGCCCCTTCGGTGGAGATTTGACCGGCTGGTACTGGACTGAAGAGGAAACCACTCCGCAGGTGGCGGCTCAGGAAGCCTTGCCTGCCTCCTATGACCTATTGAATGTCTCGCCCAATCCGTTCAATCCCTCGACTTCGATGAGCTATCAGTTGACCACCGGTAGTCTAGTCCGTCTGAGCATATATGACATCACCGGCAAGCTGGTGAGTATTTTGGTTGAAGGGCATAGGGAAGCGGGAGTCCATCAAACTACCTTTGACGGTTCGGCCTTAGCGAGTGGTATCTACTTCGCAAAATTAGAAGCGGGCAACCTTAATACAATCGAAAAATTGATACTGATGAAATAATGCACTGGAGGGAGAGGTTACCATGAGAGGAAACTGGATCATCATCGGTGTTGTGGCTGTGTTGCTCATCTCTGGGATTAGCGCTCAAACCAGGGCTGCCGATCAGCCGCACCTGTACCGCATCAGTCTGCAAGACCAACCCTCAACCGTGCCGCTGGTGGACGCCGGGATTGAGATTCTGGCGGCGATCCCCAACGATCACGCTCTGGCGGAATTGACGGAAACCCAGATGGCGAAAGTCATTCGTATGGGTTACACTGTCCAGTACGTGGCCAATAGCCTGTACGAATTTTCCGCTCAGGACGAAACGGACGATTACTACACCTACACCACCTTGACCAGCCAGCTCCAGAACTGGGCCACGCAGTACGCCAACATCGCCGTGCTGGAAAACCTGGCAACCTCGTGGCAGAACCGCATCGTATATGGTATGAAGATCAGCGATAATCCACTATCCGATGAGGACGAGATCGTCTCTTTCTTCTGTGGCGCACACCATGGGAATGAAGATATCAGCGCCGAAGTGCCGATGTACTTCCTGAACTACATCCTGACCAATTACGGCACGAATCCCGACGTGACCTTCTATGTGGATAACCGTGAAATCTGGGTCATCCCTCTTGTGAATCCGGACGGTTACGTGAACAATTCCCGTTATAACGCCCACACTGTGGACATCAACCGCAACTACTCCTTCCACTGGGGGCAATCGGCCACTAATTACGGCCCGTATGCCTTCTCGGAACCCGAAACTCAATCGGTACGCGACCTGAACCTGGCGCAACACTTCACGACCAGCCATTCCTATCACTCTTATGGCGAAGAGATTCTCTACCCCTTCGCCTGGGCGGCCAATCACCCCTCGCCGGACAATTCATTCTACGTGAACATCGTGCAGGCCATGTGCGCTCTGAATGGCTACACCCCCTTAATTTCGGGCAACCTGTATCCGCACGGCGGTGAGATGAATGATTATCTGTACGGTGAAAAAGGGGTTATGGCGGTCACTTCTGAGGTTTGGGGGGGGCCGGGATACAACCCGCCTTCGAGCGGAATTTTAGCCGTGTGTCAGGAAAATTTGCCGACGGACATGTATCTGCTGCAGCGCGGCGGCGGCGCTCAAATCACCGGGCTTATCACAGATTCCCAGACCGGGCAGCCGTTGGAAGCGCAGTATAAGATCGTTGAGTTATGGAATCCCAACGAAATACTACCGCGCTACAGTGAGCCTCTATTCGGCCGCTACCGGCATCTGCTCCTGCCGGGCACTTATACGTTGGAAGTTTCAAAAGCC
>JAGVQJ010000112.1 GCA_020051775.1 Calditrichota bacterium
CAGGATGATTATTCCCGTTCGGGGGTAGTACAGGCCTCCGTGCCTGTGTTATTCTTTAAAAACAGGCGGGGACGTCTGTACTACCGGTGACACCTATACTACCGGGATGGACTGTTGGTTGCCGCCAGGATTGGAACGAAGTGGTTCCTGGCGGCTAATGGTGCGTGCGTTCAGCCGGAAATCGCTGCGCTTCAATTCCGGCTGGAACAATAATGGTTCCTGGCAGTTCAGAAGTCCCACGCAACAAGGGGCTTCAGCCCATTGCACAAGTACCCCTTGCCCAGCGACTCCGGTCAGTCAAGGGGGTAAACCCCTTGTTACCTCGCGCATAATATAAGGAATTCCGTCGCGTTTGTCAAGCTATTTTTATCGGAACGGGAAAATTTTGGTGTGATCCGGGCGAAGGGTTGGAAAGCACAGATCCCCCCTATCCCCCCTTGACAAGGGGGGGATTATTTGTGGTGGCAGACGTCCCCGTCTGCCACTAACACGACTGCCAGACGAGGACGTCTGGCAGCACAAGGTTGGGTGTTTTTCAGCCCCCTTTTAGGGGGCTTGGGATAGACGTAGCCCATCGCTTTAGCGGTGGGCATGAGGGGAGGTAAAAGTCACGGTCGGGGTCGAGACGACCCCGACTACGGAACTCCTGTATCCTATGTCCTGTCGCCTGTGTCCTGTCTCCTGCATTCTATATTTTTAACCCCAACACCCAAAACCACAAATACCCATTGGAATTTATGTAGTTTTTCGCTACATTTTCACAAGTGTCGGTTTCGTATCAATTACAGACATACGGGAATGTTTATCCCCCACAGGTAAAATCCAACGATGAAAATTACTCTGATCGAACCCGCGCCGCCGGGTTTCCACGTGTTTAGCCGTTTTATGTTGCCGCGGTTGGGGCTGCCGCTGTTGGGAGCCATTCTGCGCGACCAGGGGCACCAGGTTCGCATCCACCTGGGCAGTCTGAATCATGATGATATGGCCAGATTTGCAGACAGCGATCTGGTGGGGCTGTCCACAACCACCTCCACCGCGCCGGAAGCTTATCGCATCGCCGATCTCTTCCGCCGCCAAGGTAAGAAGGTGGTCATCGGCGGAGTGCACGTCTCCTTCATGCCCGATGAGGCTTTGGAACACGCCGACTTCGTTGTGCGCGGCGAGGCCGAAGACAGTTTCCCGGCGCTGATCCGCCACCTCATCGCGGGAACCATGCCTGCGGGCGTGCCCGGTGTCAGCTTTCGAGACGGCTCCAAGACGATCCACAATCCCAAGGGGCCGCTGATTGACGATCTGGATCGGCTGCCCTTCCCCGATTTCAGTTTGCTGACCGTCCCTCTGGGCAAGGTAGACATCCCCATCCAGACGTCGCGGGGTTGTCCCTTCCCCTGTAACTTCTGTTCAGTGACGCAGATGTTTGGCCGCAAGGTGCGCTTTCGGTCGGTGGATCACGTCATCGCCGAACTGAAACAGATCCCCCGGCCGGAGGTGTTCTTCTATGATGATAACTTCTGCGCCAAACCCGAATACACCAAGACACTTCTGAATCGGATGCTGGCCGAAAAGATCAATCTGAAGTATTTTTCGGCCCAAGTGCGCGCCGATATGACTCGCGACAAGGAGTTGATGGAACTGGCCGCGCGCGCGGGGTGCAAACAGGTGTACGTCGGCTTCGAGTCGGTGAATCCTGCATCGCTAAAAGAGTATGACAAACGGCAGACGGTGGAGGAGATTGCCGCTTCTATGGAGGTGTTTCGCGCCTTTAATATCCGGGTGCACGGCATGTTCGTCATCGGCTCGGATCATGATAACGCCGCGACGGCGCGGCAGACTCTGCGCTTTGCTCGCAAGCACGGCATCCACACGGTGCAATTCATGATGCTCACACCCTTGCCGGGCACCGAGTATTTCCGCCAATTGGATTCCGAGGGGCGCATCATCTGCCGCGACTGGAGCCTGTATGACGCGCACCACGCCGTTTTCGTCCCCAAGAGCATGAGCCCGATGCGGTTGCAGAAGTCCACCATCGGAGCGATGAGCCGTTTCTATTCCGCCACCGACGGTGTGAAGAATTTGGCGACGCTGAAGCTGTGGCAGGCGTCGCGAGCCTTCATGGGATGGTACATCATTCGGCGCTGGAAATGGGAAAATCGAGGCTGGACGACCCGGTTGCTGGCGCTGAGTTTGAAAGCCAAGCGCGCCGATCTGGAGAGGAAATTGAAGGGCGTCCGCGCGCAGTTGGAGGAAGGATTGGAGCGGATGAAAAACAGCCTGCCGGACCTCCCCGCCAAAGCTCAGGAGATTCGCCGGCAGAGCGAACATATTCTGGATGAAATTCGAGTGATGAAATCCGAGTTGATGTCGGCGTTGGAGAAAGACCTGGCGATCATCGAAAAACGTTTGGAAGAGTTGATGGCGACGGCGAGGCGGCTGTTGGATGAGTTACAAGGATTAAGTGGAGCGACGAGCTGATCCGTAATTTTACTCTTGTCTGAACCACAGATGACACGGATTTCACAGATTACACTGAATAAAAGGGCGCCGCAAGGCGCCCGTTTACTAAACCCTAATCCCCAACCCCTAATCCCTATTTGAGCAGCACCATCTTCCTCACCGCTGTCCACTCGCCCGCTTGAAGGCGGTAGAAGTATACACCGGAGGGGAGCGAGGAGCCGTCGAAGGTGACCATATCCGTTCCCGCCTCGCGGAAGCCGTCGACGAGAGTGGTAACCAACCTCCCGGCAGTATCGTAGACTTTCAAGCTGACATGGCTTGAAGCTTGCAGCTTGTAGCTGAGAGCTGTTGTGGGATTAAACGGATTGGGATAGTTTTGATGAAGGCAGTATTCCTCGGGGATGGGGTCACCACTTAAGGCGCTATTGAATCCCGCCAACTGATCGCCCGAAATTGACCAACCGGAAAAAGTAGCTCCGCCTCCGTCGCCCAGTTTGAAGAATGTAAAACTGTCCATTGAAGTGTCACCGGCCGCAACGGCATAGGCTGAATACGTGTAGGTTCCACCCGGAGCGATTTCGGGAATGGTTATCGTTCTGTCAGCAGACGAAGTTGTTCCTGAATCTATCACAGCGAAAAGAGGACCGGCCACCGGCGTCAACAAATTGCCGTTGGGAAGTGTAAGCGTACTCCACAGTTCAATCTGGGGCAGAAGTGGGTCTATGTTCGTCAACCAGGCCGTCAGATCGAATCCGCCGCCTTCCGGGGGAAGTGTCAAGACCGGGCCGATGTGCGGAGTGAGTAGCACTCGCGCCCCTGTGGATTGGTCGTAGAAGAATGCGCCTATATCAGATCGGGTACCATCCGGATCAATATATAACTGATCAGGGTCACCCGCATTAATGCAGACGGAACCCCACCGCAGACGGTAATCATGCCAGGTTGAATCAACAAATGCCGGATCATGATCCAGATTGCCGGTACCCGTGAATCCCCCCTGCACATTACAGTAGTTTACTGAAGGATTACCGGCGATCTGGGTAGATCCTCCGACGGCATAATTATTTCGCACAATACAATTATGGATGTGAGTATTGGAATTGGTTTTGATTCCACCGCCGGCGGAATTGGTAGTGTTGCCAATTACTGTACAGTTGAGCAAGATACCATTGCTTCCCGAAAAAATCACGCCTCCACCGCCGTAAGCCGCTGAAGGTGCCAGCGCGTGGTTTTCATAAATAAGGCAATTGGAAATAATAGGATCACAACCAAACACTCCCAACCCCCCCCCGCCTAGTCCACAGGAGTTGCCCATAAAAGTACAGTACTCAATGGTAAATGTATGGGCGGCATCAACCCGGATTCCGCCACCGGCACAATCCGACCAATTATTCAATAATAAACAATGAGTTATCACCTTACCGGCATCCCCCCCGCAGTGTATACCACCACCCTGGTGTGCAGAATTATGGCTGAGGGTACAGTTGGAAATAATCGCATTACCGAAAGCATTAATGCCGCCACCAAAATTGCCGCAGGTATTATAGCTAATATTGCAGTTATCAATCCCGGCATGTGACAGTTCATCAATGTAAATTCCACCTCCATCTGCGATATAGGTCCCCATGGCATCACAATAATCAATTCGGCAGTTTTCCATCCGTAAATCACTGTTGTTGCAGTAAATGCCGCCTCCATCAGCATCGGGCATGGATATTACGTAAGTTTTGCCTTGGGTAATGTGACAGTATTTCAAGCGTGAGGTATCGGTAGCAGAGATAAAGCGGAGGCCTCGCCAACCAATGGCATTATTATCCGGCATAAATTTAATGGAATCCGACCACGTGCCTACCGCCCGTAAACTGCCTTGAATCTTCAGTTTGTAACTGTCTCTAAAAATCACGGAAACACCCGGCTCAATAGTCAGTGTGCGTATTTGCGGTACGGTAATATCACCATAAACTATATAAGGAGAATTTCCTTCAGTCCAAATTCCCTCGACCGTCCCGGTGGGAAGGCAGGTATTACCAACCATGGCTGTGGCCTGCAAAGGTATGGTATCAACATTCGACTGAACGTACAACTGTTCGCTTAAAATCCCGCCGGTATCGGGCTGGCAGAGGATCTGGATATTCAGGGATTCCCCGGGTAGCAGCAGACTATCATCAGGAGTAAGAGAAGTGTAGAAGGCTGGATGAGTTGACACGATCTGCGAGATGATCAGGTCGCCGCTGCCGATATTTGAAATGGTCAACGGTAGGGAAGCAGTGGAATCTTTCCCCAGGGATTCAAAGTCAAATACGGTATCTAAAATAACGATTTCCGGCGTCGGGAAAAATCCGATGCCGAACATCAGAACCTCTTTGGGGACATGGTTGCTCTCAATGTGCAAAGTCCCGGAGTAATAGGCGCTGTCAGGCGGTGCGAAGGTAACCACCAATTCCAGGCTGTCGCCAGGGGCGATCAGGCTGTCATCGGGATTGTAGTTTGTGCCGAAGGCAAAGGAGACGTTAACGATGTCATAGAGAATCAGCGGGGCGCTGCCGCGATTATAGAGGGTTAAAGGTAAGGTGGCAGTGGTATCAATATGGACTACGCCAAAATTGAGGAACGTAGAACTGATTTGCAGGTAAGGGCTGGCATGAGGAAAATAGTGAGCGCCCATATCGGTAATACTGCTATCAGGATCCAAAGGGCTGTAGGGATCACCCGCGTCAATGCAAGGGGAATTCTCTTGCAGGTGAAAATCGAACGCCCCGGCATTGACGAACTGGGGGTCTGCGTTGATGTTGCCGATTCCCGCCCAACCGCCGAAAATGTCGCTGTAAAAAACTTGCGCCGGTCCACCTATTTCTCCGCCTGGCGTATTCTGCCAGAAAATGCTGGAAATTACGCTCAGTGAGTGAGCAGCGTATAGCCCACCGCCCGAAACCTGAGCTTCATTGGCCGACACCGTACAATTGAGCAGCATGGGGTGCGAGCTCAGAAAGCACCCCACACCGCCGCCTTCCGTGCCGGCCTCATTCCCGATAATTTCACAGTACTGAATCGTGGGATTGCTGTAATCGGTGATATTTAAGCCCCCGCCTTTATAGGGAGTCGTGTTGAGATTGATGCGGCAATGGCTGATGAGCGCGTTGGAATACAATTTACAGCGAATGCCTCCCCCCTGACCGGCGGTATTGTACATGATGTCGCAATCAGAAATCGTCGGACTGGAAAAATAGCAGGAGATGCCTCCGCCATCCAAGGCATGGTTATTCCGAATTGAGCAATGGCTGATGATAGGGTTAGAGTACCAGCAATAAATCGCGCCGCCCCGACCGTCGGGGTGTTGTTGCGTTGGGTTGCCATATTCCAGAATGCAGTAAGATAACAGACTCGGGTTGCCGGCGTATTCGAACCGGACGCCCTTCCACCCTTGGCTGGTGTCCGCGGCGGTAAAAGTAATCGAATCCGACGCCGTCCCCACCGCCTGAAGAGTGCCATAGATTTTCAGGCTGTAATGCCCCTGAAAGATAATCTCCACCCCTGGCTGGATCATCAGCGCCTGTCCGGTGGAGACATAGATATCTCCGACCACATTGTAGGGATTTCCCACCGCCGTCCATTCCCCTGACACCGGCCCGGAAACGTCGGTAGCTCCAGCCAGCGCCGCCAACACTCCCACCCCCGCCATTATCCCCAGCATTTTCCAGAACATGGCGTGCTCCTTTAGTTGAATGTTACCGTCAGGATTTAAATCCGTCAACCGACGGATGATTCCTGGCGGCTCACGGGCGTTCGGCCAGCCGGAAATCGCTGCGCTTTAATTCCGGCTGGAACCAAGTTCACAACGCCCACAAGATAATGAATCATTTCGGCATTGTCAAGCTCTTTTTGTTATAATGTGAAAAATTTTTGTATGATTGTTGTTGAGGGCTGGTCGCTGGTAGATCCCCCCTTAATCCCCCCTTCCCTGATCAAGTCAGGGACAAGTTTTAAGGGGGGAAACTCTTCTCCTTACTCTTGAACCCCTCCACATGCCCGCACTTTGAACACCTGATCGGCCCTTGCAATTGGCGCATCAGAGCCACTGTTTTCTCCACCGTCAGCGGCTCTTCTCCTGACTTCTTTTCCGCCGCTTCCAGGTCCAGCAGTATTTTAGCCGCTGTGGTGCTCCCATTCCGAGCCTGCTTCAATAGCAACTGGCGGATCTCCTCCGCAGTATCCCCTTCCAAGCTGAGTGCTTCGCTCTCGTCTCCGACCGCCAGATGAAAATTCTTCAGGATGCTCTCCAATCGCGGTCGGCTGAATTCCTTCACCCACTCTCGGACGGTGCTGTTCGGTACGCCAAACAGCGCCGTTAAATTCTCTCTGGTTTGATGCTTGAAGATGTGTAGATAGATCGCCAATCTGGTGTAAAAGGCATCTCTGCCGTTCTGGTACTTCCCCCGTTTTTGCATCTGTAGCCCCCCCTTTAAG
>JAGVQJ010000118.1 GCA_020051775.1 Calditrichota bacterium
AAAGAACTGGAATTCAGATACAATCATAAAACCCAGGATATCTTCCCGTTAGTGACTGAATACCTCTGTAATTTGAGGTCAAAACGTTGCTAATCACCTTAATTAATGTCAAAGAAACCAATAATATTCGTAATTGGGGGATAAAAGGAGTTTACAGATCTGAAAAAGGTAAACGAACTGACCAAGAAAAACGCTTTAAGAAAATGATGAAGCTTTAATAGCGGCAGCAAGCTGCCGCTCTACCACCTGGACTCCCGCTTTCGCGGGAGTGACACCCGACACGATGTCGGGGTCGGAGACGACCCCGACTACGGAGGGCGTCCGCTTCAGCGGACAGCATCATAGTAGCCCGGGAATTCATTCCCGGGGCAGAGGCAGCATGCTTCGTCCACCAAACAGCGATGGCCAGAAGCATGCCACCCCACGAGCAACGAGAAACGAGCAACGAGGAGCTAAAAAATGATTACAGCAGGCATAGACATGGGGGCCAAGAATATCCGCGTGGTGATCCTGAAAGATGGAAAGGTGATCGCTCGCGCGGAAACGCCCGCCGGATTCGATACCACGGAATCCGCTCAGGCAGTGGTTTCCGAAGCCCTGAAAATAGGCGGCGTTTCTATGGATCAAATCGAACGGATCGCCGCTACCGGCGCGGGCCGTGAAGCCGCTCCTTATAAACATGAAACCGTCACAGACGTGGGCGCAGCGGCCAAAGGGGCGGTAGCCTTGAATCCCGCCGTGCGCACGGTTATTGATGTGGGCGCCGAAGAGGGCCGCGCCATCAAAACCGACGAATTCGGCAAGGTGATTGACCATGCCGTCAACGAGAAATGCGCCGCCGGAGCGGGTTCCTTCACTGAATCCATGTCCCGCGCTCTGGAAGTGCCCCTGGCAGAGTTCGGCATCTTATCACTGCAATCCACGGCCAGCATTCCCATGAACGCGCAGTGCGCCGTGTTCGCCGAATCCGAGGTGGTGTCCCTGATGCACGCCAAAACTCCCAAGCAGGACATAGCGAAAGCGGTGCATGACGCCATCGCCGACCGCATCATTTCCATGGCGAGGCGCGTGGGCATTTCACCGGAGGTTATGCTGGTGGGAGCCGTGTCGCGCAACCAGGGATTTGTAGCTTCCTTGAAGCGCGGCCTGGAACGAGAGGTGATCGTCCCTGAACATGCCGAATACGTGGCCGCTTATGGCGCGGCGTTGGTGGCGGCAGGAGGGACATAGTCCCTCTCTTCGCAAACTGCTTCGCGAGTTTGCGGGATACGGAGGACAGACATTCCTGTCTGTCGCACTATGGCACCCGAATAAATTCGGGTGCTCGTTGAAATTAAAGTGGTTGAAACCACTGATGTCGGGGTCAGGGACGACCCCGATTACGGAAGAAAAGAAGCAGTCGTTTTAACGACTTCTAAATAGCGAGCACCGGAATTTATTCCGGTGCAGGGAGACGAGAATGGCTCAAGAATTCTGGCGTTGGAAAGAGTACAATTGGCACGACGAAAACATCCAACCCAATGGCGCGGCCATCACGGGCGGCGTGGATGTGGGATCGGTAAGTTCGCAGGCGGTGCTTCTGGTGAACGGCCAGCTTTACGCTTATTCGAGCACCCGCACCGGCAGCGATAGCCCCAACAGTTCCAAGAAAGCCATGGACTGGGCTTTGGAAGGCACCGGCCTGAAACTGGAAGACGTCAAGTTCATCGTTGGAACCGGTTATGGCCGGGTGAATGTGCCTTTTGCGAATCGCGCCATCACCGAAATCGCCTGCCACGCAAGGGGCGGCAATTTCATGTATGGCCCCACCGTGCGCACCATCTTGGACATGGGCGGGCAGGACTGCAAAGCGATTCACTGCGACCCGGTGGGCAAAGTGACGAACTTTCTCATGAATGACAAGTGCGCTGCCGGAACAGGCCGAGGCATGGAAGTCTTCGCGGACCTGCTTTCGGTGCCCATCGAAGAGATCGGCGAACTCTCCTTCCAGGTTGAGGAGGAACCACCACCGGTGTCATCCACCTGTGTGGTCTTCGCCAAGTCGGAAGCTTCCGGATTGCTGCGCAAGGGCTGGCCCAAGAACAAGGTCATCGCCGCCTATTGCAACGCCATGGCGCACCGTGTGGTCACACTTCTGGAGCGCATCGGCGTCGAAAAAGACTTCGCCATCACCGGCGGCATCGGCAAAAACATCGGCGTGGTGCAGCGCATCGAACGCGAGCTGGGGGTGACGGCCCTGAAGGCCAAATACGATCCGCAGATCGCCGGAGCGCTGGGGGCGGCGCTGTTCGCCAAGGCGCTGTTGGAAAAGGGGAAGTAAATGAAAGCCAATTACGGTTATTTAGACGGCAGCGGTCAGTACTTCATTACGATTGACACGGACCACTGCACGACCTGTCCGCACCACGGCTGTGTGACCGGCTGTCCGAAAGGTCTCTTCGAGATCATTGTGGACGACTACGACGACTGCGTCAGCCAGGTGAACGAGGCAGCGCGCAAGAAGGTAAAATACGAATGCGCCGCCTGTAAGCCGATGGCGAATCGGCCCCCGTTGCCCTGCATGGCCGCCTGCACTCCGGGGGCGATTACGCATTCGTGGTAATAGACACCCGAATAAATTCGGGTGCTCGCATAAATATTTAATTGGTTGAAACCAATGACTTAAATAGTGGTTTTAACCACTTTAAAATATATGAGCTCCAGATTTTAATCTGGTGCGATGAGCGATATGAATGTAAATCTCGAGATAGACAACCGCACCGTCATCGTACCCGAAGGCTGGAATCTGCGCCAGGCAGCGATCCGCAATGGGATCTACGTCCCGGGACTGTGCGGCCACCCCGATCTGCCTCACGCCAACCTGTTGAAACGGGCCAATCAAGTATACCGTGGCGGCGAGTGCATAACCGGCGAATTCACAGAACCCATCGCTGGGGCCGAGGCCTGCTGCAACCTCTGCTGGATCGAAGCGGACGGCCAGACGGTTCGCGCCTGCGAAACTCCGGCCACTGAAGGCCTTGTGATCCGCACGAAGGGTGAGGACTTGCAGCGCCGTCGTCATGAAGCGCTATCGAAAATTCTCGCTCATCACCCGCATGCCTGCCTCACCTGCGCACAGAAACAGGGTTGTTCGCTGACCCAGTGCTCTTCCAATGTACCGGTGGAGGAACGATGCTGTATCCTGCTCAATCGCTGCGAATTGGGCAAGGTCGTGGACTTCATCGGCCTGCCGGAAGGTACGCCCCGATATACCTTCGAGAAATTTTATCGCACTAGCGACGACCCATTTTTCGAGCGCGATTATAATCTCTGCATCGGCTGCACGCGCTGCGTTAGAATCTGCTCCGAGGTGCGCGGGGTGAACGTCCTTGCGGCTACGCAAAAGGACGACAGAACCTGGATTGGAACTGTCCAGCCGGGCCTGTTGGCCGATTCCGCATGCCGCTTCTGCGGAGCTTGCATCGAAGTCTGCCTCACCGGCGCATTGCGCGACAAACCTGGATCACAACCGGTACACTTTGGCGAGAACGCGCCTTGCGTCGCCGCCTGCCCGGCAGGGATTGATATTCCTGGATATCTGCAGAAGATCGCCGAGGGCGATTTTTCCGGTGCGCTGGAAATCATTTATGACCGTGTGCCTCTGCCCGGTGTGCTGGGCTATGTTTGCTTCCACCCCTGCGAATCCGCCTGCAAGCAGGATACACTGGGCGGCAGCCTGGCGATCTGTTCATTGAAGCGATTCGTCTACGACAACGTGCCGGATAAATCCATTCGCCCGGTGATCTTAAAAGCCGAAACCGGTCGTAAAGTAGCCATTGTTGGTTCCGGTCCAGCAGGGCTTTCAGCGGCTTTTTATCTGGCTCGCGCCGGACACCAGGTCGAAATCTATGAAGCGTCTTCGCATCCCGGCGGCATGTTGCGACATGCCATTCCTGAATACCGTTTACCTCTTTCCGTGCTGGAAGATGAGTTGAATCTCTTCACTGATTTGGGGATTCATTTTCACACGGGCAAGCGCCTGGGTGAAAACCTCACCGTCAATAATTTGCTCGATTCACGTTGTAATGCGTTGCTTTTAGCAGTAGGGACAAGCGGATCAAGGCGCCTGGGTATTCCGGGAGAAGATCTGGACGGAGTCGTACAGGCTCTGGACCTGCTCTGGTCCTGCCGATCCACCGACGATAACGGGAAACCTTCACTCGAGGGCCGTGTCGTGGTCATCGGCGGAGGCAACGTTGCGATTGACGCCGCCATGAGCGCCCGGCGGCTGGGGGCTTCCGAAGTGACGATGATCTGTCTGGAAAATCCCGATCAGATGCCGGCGCACTCCTGGGAAATTGCTCAGGCCGTGGAAGAGGGTATTCAAATCAAAAATGGCTGGGGGCCGATGGAATTCATCGGGGAAGAGGGCAAGCTGGCGAAGATTCGTTTCCAGCGTTGCACCCGGGTCTTCGATGAATCGGGCCGGTTCAATCCCGCCTACGATGAGAAGGAAATCATTGAGTTAGAGGCAGCCCACGCTGTCATCGCCATCGGCCAGAAGCTGGAACGCATGGGGCTTGAGGGCGTGGAGGGATTGGCCTTCCAGCCGAACGGTTCGATTGCGGTTAAAACTGAATCGTTCCAGACCGGTAATGCGAAGATTTTCGCCGCCGGTGATGACGTTACCGGGCCGGGATCAGTCATTCAGGCTATTGCCGAGGGGCGCAAAGCTGCAGACGCGATGGACAAATTTTTAGGAGGATCGGGAGTGGAAGCGTCGCGGGCGGCAACGCGACCTGATTCTTTCCTCGGGCGGGACGAAGAGTTTCATCAACGATCCGCGGTGCGGCCAACTTTAACCGCGCCCGAAGTGAGAGTACACGGCTTCAATGTCCTGGAAAGCGCATTAACTCAGGCTGAAGTTCAACAAGAAGCACTGCGCTGCCTGCGCTGCAACCTGCGCGCCTTCATCACTCCGGCGCCGTTGCCGCCCGATAAATGGCTGGTCTTAAATGCGGAAACGGTCGCCTCCCTTCCAGCGGTAGAGGGCGTCGTTGAGATTGCCGGGCCAGATCGCAAACCGGTGCGCATCGCCGGTGTACAGGACGTGCACGCGGCTCTGGAAGCCGAGTGCCGCGACCGTGCCGGGGACTGGTTGTTCAGTTGGGAAGCCGACCACATGTATTCCAAGCGCGAGAGCGAACTGATCCAGCAGCACCTGCAAGCCTACGGCGAAATGCCGGGCGGGGGAGCGGGGGAATTGGATGATCTGTTTTAGTTCCGAGTTCCGAGCTGCGAGTTCCGAGTTGCGAGTTTTCCGTAATCGGGGTTATTGCTTATACTCTTGTCTGAACCGCTGATTACACTGATTTCGCTGATTCCGCAGATTAACAATCCCGAGGGGATTGAACATGAGTAACCAGCGGCGGCGGTGGGATCAGACAGATGAATTTAGGTAATAAATATGTCCTGGCTCAAACGCAACACCGTCGGCGCAGACCGCGTGAATGAGCTGAAAGAGCTCTATAAATCACTGGGCTTCGAGGTCAAGATCGAGCCGGTGACGGTGGCTCCGGACGAGACTGCCTGCCAGGGTTGTTATGCGGGGCCGGGCGAATATTTTGTCATCTATACGCGAAAAATCCCCCCTTCTCCCCTTGATAAGGGGGGGATTAATAACCAAAGCGGAGGTTGATTCATGAAGGCGGCAATATTTCACGGCAGCGGGAAACCGCTGGAGGTGACCGAAGTTCCCACGCCGCAGCCCGGGCCGGGTCAAATCTTGGTCAAGGTGGCGGCCTGCGGCGTATGCCACACGGATTTGCACTATCTTGATCACAACGTCCCGACGTTTAAGGCTCCGCCGATGATTTTGGGGCACGAACCCTCCGGTACGGTGACAGCTCTGGGCGCGGGCGTCAAGAATTTCAAGGAAGGCGACCGGGTGCTGCTGCCCGCCGTGTTGACCTGCGGAGCCTGTTTCCAGTGCCGCAGCGGGCGTGAGAACATCTGCGACAACATGGTCATGTTCGGCAACCACGTGGACGGCGCCTACGCCGAATATGTGCTGGCTCCAGCCAAGGACGCGCTACCCTTACCCGCTGAGATGCCGCTGGAGGAAGCCGCAGTCATTGCGGATGCAGTTTCAACACCCTTCCATGCGGTGGTCAATCGTGGCCAGGTGCGAGCGGGGGACAATGTGGTGGTGTTCGGCTGCGGCGGTGTGGGCTTAAACACCGTGCAGATCGCGGCGGCTGTCGGAGCGTCTGTCATCGCCGTAGACATCATTCCGCAAAAGTTGGAATTGGCCAAGAAATTCGGCGCGCAAGCGGTTATCAATGCCAAAGAGGTGGATCGCATTGATAAGGTCGTCAAGAAGATGACCGGCGGCGGCGCTGACGTCGCGTTCGAAGTGATCGGCAACCCCAAGACCATAGCGGACGCCTTCTCCTGCATTCGCAAGGGAGGCCGCACGGTGGTGGTGGGCTATTCCGACAAAAACGTGGAATTGCCCGCTTCCAAGATCATGTTCTTCGAGCAGGAGATCATCGGATCGCTGGGCTGCCGCCCGGTAGATTACCCCAAGATCATCGAACTGGCGCGCACCGGGAAAATCAAGATCAAGGAGCTGGTCACGGGGCGTTTCCCTCTGGACAATATCAACGCGGCCTTCGACCTGCTGCGCAGCGGCGATCCGGGGGTGCTCAGGTCAATCATCGTGCCGTGAATACAATGTTACGATTTAGAGGAGGACAGACATTCCTGTCTGTCGCCAGAGTTTCACCATGGTCAGACAAAAATGTCTGACCTCCTCCCTCCTTGAATAGTTGAGAATTTTATGGATTTTACCTTTTCCGAAGAACACGACATGCTCCGTGACCTGGCGCGCAAATTCACCGACAAGGAATTGCGGCCTCGCGCCAGAGAACATGACCTCAAAGCGGACGTGCCTCGCGCCGTGCTTGATAAGGCCGCCGAATTGGGTTTCCTGGGGCTCCCGTTCCCCGAAGAGTACGGCGGCGGCGGCATGGGGGAGATCGGTTACTGCGTTCTGGCCGAAGAGCTGACCAGAGGATGTTTTTCCACCGCTGTGGCCATAGGCGGACATGTGTCCATCGGAGCGATGGCGGTATATCTCGCCGGGACGACAGAGCAGAAGCAG
Source organism: Calditrichota bacterium (assembly GCA_020051775.1). Classification (GTDB taxonomy): domain Bacteria; phylum Electryoneota; class B3-LCP; order B3-LCP; family B3-LCP; genus JAGVQJ01. Next base: position 7,145 of record JAGVQJ010000118.1, read on the forward strand.
CGCTTCATGCCCGCACTCTGCACCGGCGAAAAGCTGGCGGCCTTTGCCCTAACTGAACCGCAAGCCGGATCCGATGCCGGAGCGCAGAAAACCACTGCCGTCAAAAAGGGCGATCACTGGGTTTTAAACGGGCAGAAGACTTTCATCACCAATGGAGGGATTGCCGACGTCTACTCCGTTTTCGCCATGACCGACCCCAAGGCCGGGATGCGCGGCATATCCTGTTTCCTGGTGGAAAAAGAGAGTCCCGGCTTCCGCGCCGGCAAGCCCGAAGAGAAGATGGGCATTCGGGGATCGCATACCACCGACCTGTTCTTTGAAGAGGTGGAGGTCCCCGCCGAAAATCTGCTGGGGGAGATCAATAAGGGATGGCGTGTGGCGATGGCCACACTGGACGTGGGACGGATAGGCATCGGAGCGCTCTGTCTGGGAGCGGCCAAAGAGGTGCTGGATCTGTCGGTGCAGCACGCCAAGCAACGGGTGCAATTCGGCAAGCCCATCGCCGAGCAACAGGCCATCCAGTGGATGCTGGCGGAAATGGGGACACTGGTCTACGCTATGGAGAGCATGGTCTATCGCACCGCCTGGAGGTGTGATCAGAAGCTGCCTTTCACTCAGCAGTCGGCCATGACCAAGCTGTATTGCAGCGAAGCTCTGGACAAATGCGTGGATCATGCCGTGCAGATTCACGGCGGCATGGGCTACATGAGCGAAATGCCGGTGGAACGCTTCTATCGCGACGCTCGCATCACCCGTATCTTCGAAGGGACAAATGAGATCCAGAAGTTGGTGATCGCAAGGGAGTTGCTGAAGACATCGTGAATGGTAGAAAAAACAGTCATTCCGGCTTGCCCGGAATTGGCTGGGGATGCCTGTCTGCCTCGCCCAGGAATGAATTCCTGGGCTATCACACTGCGGCCCACTAAAGTGGGCGCTCTCTTTTTCGTTCACAAAACACTTGATTAGTATCTATCGAAATGCTTATTTTATTAATACCTTGAAAATAGCAACCAGCAACTCGTAACTCGCAACTGAATATGCTGCCTAAATTTGACGTCCTCCAACCCCAATCCCTGGCTGAAGCCTGCGCGCTGCTGAAGAAACATGCTCCCAAAGGTGTCGCGGTGCTGGCCGGAGGCACCGACCTGCTGGTCAACCTGCGCCTGCCGGTCATCCCTGACAACCTGCCACGCAGCAAAAACGCCCGACCTCTGCCCAAAGCGTTTGATAAGCCTCCGGCGTGGTTGGTGGCGCTGTCGCGCATCCCCGAACTGCACGGAATCACCGAAGTAGGTGACCAAATTGCGATTGGAGCCATGACTTCGCTGACCGATCTGGCAGGATCGTCGCTGATCAGACAAAAACTAGCGGCTCTGGCTGAAGCGGCGGATAATCTCGGGTCGCCGCTGGTACGCAACCGGGGTACCCTGGGCGGCAATATTTGCAACGCTCGCCCGGCGGCAGATACGCTGGTGGCGACGGTGGCTCTGAGCGGACGATTGGAATTGCACTCAGCCCGTGGAGTCCGCATCGTCCCTGCAGAGGAGTTCGCTACAGCGCCCGGCAAGACCGTGATCTCGCCAGACGAAATCCTGGCGAGAATCCTCTACCCCATTTCGGCGGGTAAAGCCGGCAGCGCCTTCTACAAGCTGGCCAACCGCAAAGCCTTGGAAATAGCCGTCGTCAATGTTGCCTCAGCGCTGGTTTTGGATGAAAAAGGCAAGATCGCAGATGCGCGCATAGCGATGGGAGCGGTTGCGCCGACACCCATTCTGGCAAAGCAGGCGGCGCAGTCCTTGATCGGCCTAAAACCATCGGCGAAGTTGTTCAAAGAGGCCGGGAAGATCGCTGCGACGGAATGCAAACCGATCACCGACCACCGAGGTTCGGCGGGGTATCGCGTGGAGATGGTGGAGGTGCTGGTGAGGAGGACGCTGGAAAGAAGTTATGAGTTATGAGTGCTGAGTTATGAAATGTCCGCATGCTGAAGTAACCAACATTTCCAAGCATAGCCTTTGGGTTTTGGTGGGCGACGAGAAGATGTTCCTTCCATTCACCCACTTCCCCTGGTTTAAGAGTGTGTTGCTGGAAGCGGTATTGCACGTCGAGCGCCCCAGCTTGGACCACCTTTATTGGCCGATTCTGGACGTGGATTTGACGCTGGAATCCATGCGCCATCCGGAGAAATTTCCGTTGGTGGCGAAGGGGTGAGGGTTGTTTGATCCCCCGGCCCCCCCTTGACAAGGGGGGTGACTCAGGGGCGAGGGGATAAACGATCCTGAAGGGATCGAATGTCAGTGGCCACCGGCGCAGCCGGTGGAGCGGGGTCGCCTCCTCAGCACGACCCCGGATGGGGTCGAACATCAATTGTCGAATTAAATCTTCGAAAGATCAATCCCTTAAACCAGGTGATCTTATGAAAAATCTTAATCAGAAAACCCTATCAGCGGCATTTGTGGTGATCCTGATTTGCACGGTAGCTGTTTTTATTTGGCCAACCTTATACCGTTTTGACAAGATGCATATGAGTGGTGATATATTCCCTGTTCGGATCCATAGAATTACGGGTAATACCGAAATATTATATCCCTCAGGATGGATTGAATTAAAAACGGAAGGTGCAGCAAAACTACATGAATTAGCCAAAGAGGATATAAATAAATTATCGGGTAAATTAATTGTATCAACTGAGGGTTACTTTAAGGCGAGAATATATAATGGAACTCAAAAGAAAATATCAGAGATTATTGTAAATGTTACGTTAAATGGACCTCAAAAAAGCGATCCGTTTGGGATACGTCATGAGTTAGATGTCAGGCAAATGTTACCACCGCCTAATTCTAGAGAACAAAATACTAATTATTACGACACGCTAAGGATATATGACTCTCTAAAACTAAAATATCCCCCAAGAGTGATCTACCCAATTTCAAGAAAGTTCAGGTTAACAAGTTCGGAAGGGGCACCATTAAGTGTATCTGAATGGACTGCGGAAACGGGCGGATTTATTTTTTCAAGTGAGATAAATTGGGTTTGGACAATTCAGAGTGTAAAATATGAAGAGTAACAAGGATGCAATTATATGAATAAAATGTGCATCTATTGTGGAAAAAATGGGGCAGCTACT
>JAGVQJ010000070.1 GCA_020051775.1 Calditrichota bacterium
GGTACGTCCAGCGCCTTTAACAAATCATCTTGCTCATTGAAGATATGGCCAAGGGTTTTGCGATTTGGATCTGGCTCGAAAGCCTGTCGCGTATCCCACACGGCGGTGCGGATCCTGGGCACCCAACCAATGATGTTTTCGGTGATTAAGTCGGACCGAAACCAGTGCTGGCTGCCGATGAGATACCACTTCTTATTCTCATCAATAGGATCGTCATAATCATAAATGTACGAGAACATTTCCGTACCGGAGAGATTGAGCAGTACCGGGGCGCTTTCACTGGGAGCCGACCTAACCTGAACCATTTTACTTCGTAAGTCTTCGATATCTTCAGTATTATTGAACAGATTCCAGGGGTTGACGACGAAGGCTTTATGAGGGATGCCGGATCTGGGATTGCGGATGGCTTCTTGACTGATGATCAAGTGCTCGACTTTGACCCACCCCACCGTGCTTTGAACGACGAAATCCCGGCCCATGATCGGAGAATTCGACCTGCAAAGCAGTAGAGCCTTGCGGTCACTGGAGGCTTCGATTACGTAGAGATGCTTTTCCAAAAATTTCAGCTTTTCCCCGCCTTTGATCTGGGTACAACGTGAATCCGAGTAAACCTGGGCACCTTCCCGGTTGGGGTATACCATCCAGCGAATGTCCGAAGTCTTCAAGGTTCTAGGGCCGAGATAGGACTTAAACGTCTCTAGTCTCGGGGTGCGCATCACGTCGAGCGGCTGCGGTCTTTCAGCCGGAATTTTCGGTGTGGGCACTACCTCTGGTGCCAATCTTACCTCCGACGTCCTGAAACTCACCCGCCTCGCTTCCGTGTCAATGCCGTCGGCTTCGAGCCTGACCTCGAAATATACCGTGTCGGTCTTGACCTTCAGCGAGGCGGTAACCGGCACCGGGATGGAGATGCTATTGTCAGGCCCTAAGTTCGCCACCGGGTTGACGGTTCCGATCGTCAGACCGGCGGGCCATTTGCCTCCTTTCGGGGCTGATACAACAGGCCGCAGATTGACCGCTGCCCCCTGGCCCTCATTGCGCACGTTGACGATCAGGTAGCCGGTCTCGTCGCGGTCCAGCGTCTGGTTGCCGGACGGTTCGCGGAAACCTAAGGTAAAGGTGAGAGCGGGTGGGAGGCTGGATTTTGTACTGGTGGTTTGTTTGGCCGAGGGCTTCGATTCGACATAAGCAGGTTGGTTGTTGCCTCTGCGGTTATATTCCGCCGTAATCCACTCCTTGATTTTTTTCTCTCGTTCCGCGCGTGCGGCGCTGACGTTATACTCTTTATCAAAACTGCCGGGGATGAACCCTTGAATTCCGAGGTCAAAGTTGAGAAACAATCCCTCAAAGGTCAAAGGATTATAATGTCCATTGTCTGTTTTGCCCGATAAACGAATCCATTCATAACCGAATTCAACACTCATCATGATCGTCGGCATGAAATTTATGGAAACTGATTGCCATCCAAAGGCGCGGGATTCTGTCAATTTGTTTTGGCTCTCGCCCATAAAAGGAGGACCGCCGATAAAGTCCACAGTCCTATAACGGTAGTAGGTGTAAATCGAACTCGAAGCTTTTAAGGTAAAATAGGTATATTTCGTGGAAAATAGCGGGATCATGACAGTGGCGATACCCACATCGTCCCTATTCAAGCGGTGGATTCTATCGAAGCCTTCATCTCCGAAATCCATAAAGGTGTACTGGTATATTTCGCCGGAAATTCCTAAAGGGGGGACGAACCGGAGCGGGAAAAACCTGAAGAGACTGGCGCCACCCCCGAAGGTCTTGAAATAGAACGTTGGGTTTGTTCGGTTGCTGAATCCTGTTCCGAAAACAAACATGCTGATATACGCCCAAGGAGGTGCCTTCAATGGCGCGATCGCGTGTTCGGCCTCCTTCCGAAATTGCGGGTAGGCTTCTGGAGGGACATCCTGGGCTGGGACAGATTCAAGAGCAATACAGGTGATGATGAGGGCACAGGTTAATAGCTTGGATCTCATGAGTAATTCCCAATTTATTATGGGTGAATTCTGAACAATCCGCTTCCAGTTCCTGGTCACTAATCACTCTGCGAACACTACCTCTCCCCTGACGTCTTAAAACTCACGCTCATCGCTTCCGTGCTGACACCCTCGGCTTCAAGTCTGACCTCCAATTGGATGGTGCCGGTTTTTAACCTCCGTGAGGCCGTGATCGGCACCGGGATGGATATGGTATTGTCAGGCCCCAACACTACCACCGCGTTGACAGCGCCGAGCGTGAGATTGGAGGGTAATTTACCGCCATTCGGGGCTGTAACGACGGGTTTCAAATTGACCGCCTCACCTTTACCCTCGTTACGCACATTGACAATGAGGTAACCGGTTTCCTCGCGATCCAGCATTTGGTTGCCGGACGGTTCCCGGAAACCCAACGTGAAGGTGAGGGAGGGGTTGGCCTTAGGCTTGGCCGCCACTCTGTTCAGGGCCGCCTGCGCGCCGCTATAACCCAGATTAACGGCCTTCTGCAAATCTTCGCGAGCCATAATATTACTGGAAATATCCTCATGCGCCAATCCGCGATTGAAATAAGCCAGCGCATAGTCGGGCTTCCGTTCGATGGCGCTGGTATAGTCTCGAATGGCGCTGATTTTATCGCCTCTCTTATAATGGACAAAGCCGCGATTGAGATAATTCTCTTCGCTTTTTGGATTAATTTGAATGGCCTGGTCAAGGTGCTGCAGAGCCTGTTCGAGGAGGCCTTTTTCAGCGTAGACCAACCCTAATCTATTGTGAGCATAATCATCCCGCGGATTTAATTCAATCGCTTTACTCAGATCGCGAATGGCCAGATCGTATTCGCCATTACTTTTATAGCTGTTGCCGCGGTTGTCATACGCTAAGGCGTAATTTGGGTTTAAGCTCAACGCATTGGTGTAACATTCAATGGCTCTTGGATAGTTCGCTTCCCGATGGGCGATATTGCCCCTTTCAAACCACTCTTCCGCCGTAAATTTCGAACTTTTCTGCTGCGTCCCACCCGGAGGAGTGGTCGGTTGCATTTTATCCAGTTCCGCCTGAGCTTTCGGGTGTCCCAGCGCCACTGCTTTAAGAAGATCCTGGCGAGCCTGCGGAATTTTCGACTGTTTCTGGTATGTCACCCCGCGATCAAAATAGGCCCAGCTTGAATTTGGATCCAATTCTATGGCCTTGGTGTAGTCCAACAACGCCTTATCACTTTCGCCTTTCCATGAATACACGACGCCTCGGCTGATATAGTAATCGCTTTGGTCGGATTTTATGGCGATGGCGCGATTACAATATTTCAGCGCCAGATCATACTCAAATCTGCTGCGGTAACTGTCGCCCAGCAAACAAAGCGCGTAAGAATCCCTGGCATTAAGTTCTATGGCTCGCAACAAATCGCGGATGGCCGCATCAAAATTTCCATTATTGTAGTAAACGCAGGCTCGATTGTCCAAGGCCACCACATAATCGGGTTTTAATTCAAGCGAACGGTTATAGCAATCTATCGCTTGATCATAATTCTTCGCTTTAAAAGCCGCCACTCCCTTTTCCAGCCATTCCTCCGCAGTTAGACTGAATCCAACTTCAGACAGCAATGCCGACAACAGGGCCGCCAGGCACAACAATTTCACAATTTTCATAAAGACCTCACGGATCAGACTCAGCAGGTGTAATTCATGAGCATTGAGAAGTGAAGGCAGTATAAAGGCGGGAGCAGTCTAATTTTTCACGACTCGAAATATGGCGGTCGCTTCTGTTCGCCTGTCGCGCGGGATGGTCATGATCCAGGTGTTTAGACGTCGCAGAGCTTCGTCGTAGGAGATCAAGAGGTCAGGCCTTATCGCGGTCCCGACGGGGAAGAGCACGCTGTCCTTGACGGCTACGGCCAGGAGCATCTCTGTGTCCTCCTTATGTCCCGGCAGCACCTCGGCGGTTAAAGCGACGCTTTCGTCCGGCGGCAGAGTCATATGCTTGCCAGGTGACAACCGGCGGCTGGGCCAGTAGTGATTGGGGTAGACCACCGCCAGCGAATCATTGGCGTAGAGGTTGAACAGCGTCACCCAGCAGTCCTGCGTAGCCGCCAGCAGCAGGGAGATCTCCTCGCCTTCGCGATAGGTCTCGCGGAGAGTCTTCAATTCCAGATGGAAGGCGGGATCAGGCAGGCAGGTATCGGCTACCACGTCGGCTTGAATGCGAGCCACGCACCAGAGCTGGGGCTGGCCCTCGGGACCGGGGTATTGAGGGTACTCGTACTGCGGCGGGCTCTCTGATAAGATGCGTCCGCAGGCCTGGTAGCGCACCAGCCGGGCGAAGGCGTCGTAAATCTGCCCGCGTTCGCCGGTTTCCATCACCACGCGCAACTGCTGCGCGTTGAATTCGATCCCGGCGGATTCCATGGCGTTGCGGCGCGCCAGTTGCAGCGCTTCGGCCATGGCCTGTTCCTGCGTCCTCCCGGAGAGTGACGCCCGCCCTTCGCCCGTAACTGGGCGGGAGTAAGCAGTCTGGAAGAGCACGGCGAGAAGCAGGAGGGAAAGTAGAGTGCGCATGAGGGGACCTCAAGATTTGAGCTGATGAAGGATTGCAACAAGGGGCTTCAGCCCCTTGCCGAGGTGATGTCGTCTCCCGATGTAACAAGGGGTTGTAACCCCTTGTCGAGATGATGTGTCCTCCCCCTGCGTACAAGGGGCTGAAGCTCCTTGTTGCGCGGGATGCAGGGTGACTTGTACCAGGAGATACAGCCCCTTGTTGCCGTTATGGTTCGCCAGTTTCCAAGCCTTTGAAAGTCGCCGTTTCCCTGACAATTGCGTAAAACTGCTGGTCGCTTTTTATTTTGTCTATAATGGTCTTGTTCAATTCGAGGACGGGATAGGCGTAGAGTATAAAAACACGATACAATCCGTTTTCTTCAGTGTTCCAGGTTTGATGCGGTTTCACATTGGAGATCAGAAAACCTTTTCTGGTCAATGAATCCAGTCTGCTGTCAAATAATGAATCCAAGTCCGCCGGTACTTCATTTCGCATGTTTCGAACCACTACTCTAAATTTTGCCTTGGCCAACTGAGAAATCTTGTTGACACCCTCCATCTTGCATTTGTCGGTTGCCATGCTTAAATCGCGGGAATTGGCAGTAACAGGAATGAAATGAAAGGCCGGGTCTTTGGGTGGATTGAGCCAGAGTTCCGGCACATCCGCCTTCTCCGTTTTCGGCCTCTCACCACTTAATGCCATCTCAGTGATCCCCAAGAGAAAAAGCGATGCAAAAACTGAAAGTAGTGTAGTTGCTCGCATGATAATACTCCTATCATTCTATTAATCCTTTGGAATTCTACCGGCTGCCCCTTGCCCAGAGGAATGTTGCCTCCCGCGCAACAAGGGGTTGTAACCCCTTGTTAAGATGATGTGTCCTCCCTGCGTACAAGGGGCTTCAGCCCCTTGTTACTCGGGGTGCTGGGTGACTTATCAGATGTGTCTATTTACACCAGAGTAATATCGCTCTGGCAAGACCTGACACAACGCTGAATTTTGCATGACACAGAATTTACGGCGAATATTTCAACAGAACTACGTCATCATTATATTTACCGGTAATGATATACCCTCCATCTGCAGTTTGTTGCACACTATATCCCAAATCACTGCCGCTCCCACCGAAAGTGCATTGCCAGATCAGATTGCCGGAAGTGTCGGTCTTGATCAGATAAACGTCTGCAAATCCTGCGCCGAAGGAACTCGTATATCCTGCAATAATATACCCGCCGTCCGAGGTTTGCTGCCCACCAAATCCATAATCATAAGAGCTCCCACCGAAAGTCCGTTGCCAGATCAGATTGCCGGAGGCGTCGGTCTTGATCAGATAAACGTCAGCAGGATCTCCGACGTAGGAATACGTATAGCCTGTGATAATGTACCCACCATCCGAAGTCTGCTGTACACCAGAACCATAATCACTAAAGCTCCCACCGAAAGTGCGTTGCCAGATCAGATTGCCGGAAACGTCGGTCTTGATCAGGTAAACGTCACCAGGATCTCCGGCGTAGGAAAACGTATATCCCGCGATGATATAACCATCGTCTGAAGTTTGTTGCACACCATATCCGCCATCATCAGAGCTCCCGCCGAAAGTATGTTGCCAGATCAGATTGCCGGAGGCGTCGGTCTTGATCAGATAAACGTCTTCATTACCTGCGCCGTAGGAATTTGTAGCTCCGGAGATTACGTTTCCACCGTCTGATGTCTGTTGCACAAAAAGACCAAAATCATCAGAACTCCCGCCGAAAGTGCGTTGCCAAATCAGATTGCCGGAGGCGTCGATTTTGATCAGATAAACGTCTGCAGAACCTGCGCCGTAGGACTCCGTAGATCCTGCGATGATGTATCCGCCATCCGAGGTCTGCTGCACACCAGAACCTTCCTCATTAGAACTCCCGCCGAAAGTGCGTTGCCAGATCAGATTGCCGGAGGCGTCGGTTTTGATCAGATAAACGTCTGCAGAACTTGTGCCGTAGGACTCCGTAGTTCCTGCGATGATATACCCGCCATCTGAGGTTTGTTGCACGCTGTGACCATAATCACCAGAGCCCCCACCGAAACTCTCAAACCATAAAAGCCCAGGAACTGCGTTCATCGTGATTGAAATAATATTTGTATGCCCTTGAATAACTTCAAAAGTTGACGAGCTCCCATAGTAAGATAGGCTATCATTAATAAATGCATTTGCCTGAACACTATACCCTCCCCCCGCCGCCAACTCAATACTCGCCTCGAAATTCCCGCCCACGTGCGCCAGGTCGTTCGGCCCCCAAACGGTGGTTCCATTCTGGTAGACGGTGCAGCTCACCCGGTCGAAATAGGTGGTGTCGCTCGCGTCGTCGGAACGGAGTGCTCCCTTGGCGCTCGAATCGGGCGGAGTTGTCTGCGGGAAGACCAGGTTCAGGGCCAAAGTGCCGGAGCCGTCGGTATCGTTGGGGCGCGTGCAGCCGGCCAGGCAGAGGCCAAGCAGGAGGAGGATGAGGATTGTGACGGATGGTTTCATGGGTGTCTCCAGAATATCAGTGTGCCTGATGATCTGCAACTAGGGGTTGTAGCCCCTTGCCGAGATGATGTTGCCTCCCGATGTAACAAGGGGTTGTAACCCCTTGTTGATGGGCAGGTTGACGCCCGATGTACAAGGGGCTACAGCCCCTTGTTGCACAGGTGGCTGACATGGTCAACCCTCACGGATGATCCGGGAGCGAGATGATCAGCGTGCCGGTGGAAGGCTCGTCTTCGCTGTTGGATTGGATCATCATGGCGGCAACGCCTCCGCCGACTATGGCTCCGCCACCCGCCAGCCAGGGCCAGAGTTTGCCGGGCTTCTTGGCCGTCACCTGCGCCACGAACTGATCCGTGGGAAGCCCCTCTGGATAGTCCTTTTCCACGCGCCACAGGATACGCTTGCTTCGACCGGGTTGGACGCCCTTGCCCACGTCTTGCTGCACGCTGGCCGGTTTGATGGTCTGGCCCTTATCTCCCACGGATCGGAAGGTCAGATCTACAGTGTACTTGCCCGGTTCGCCCAGCAGGTCGTAATAAACCGCCACCCAGCCGGGCTGGTAGGAGTCGAAGCGGACGTTTTCCACCCGCAGAGGCTCGTTGGCAAACGCTGTGGTACTCAACAGCGCCAACATGACCAGAAGACGCATATTCATGGGTCGTCTCCATGTAACACCCGAATGAATTCGGGTGCTCGCTAAAATTTTAAGGTGTTTGAAACCACTGATTTAGTCAGTCACTTTAGTGACTTACCATTGAACGAGCACCGGAATTTATTCCGGTGCAAAAATGATCACGGCCTGAACAGCACCTGTTCCAAATTCCCGAACACTTGCGGATTTTGCTCATTACCGCAAATGATGCGCGACTGGCGACCCACACCGCTGGCGGGATCTTCCAGCCAGGCTTTCATTTCACCGGCGGTGATGATTCCATTACGATTGAGGTCGGCGGCGGCGCCCTGCAGCCCCTTCATAAAATACCAGGTAAAGAAGCCGTGCTTCTGATCCTGGTACCAGTTGGCCACCTGGTCGGGGCCACAGGCGCTGAACACGGCAGCCTTGTTTTCCAGTTGCAGCACCGGATTCTTGACTTTCAAGCGCACTTTACTGACCTGTTTCATCAACGGACCGGTCGGGGATTCACCGCAGAAACAGGCGTCAATGATGATGGTGTAGCTTTTCGCAGGAATCAGAGCCAGGTTGTTGTAGAGAGTCTGCACGGCATAGCCGGTAAGGCCGATGTCCTGCACGTCGCCGTCGGAGGGCACGAAGTAGGCTTCGTTGCGGTTCTGGGCGAAGTCCGGGAAACCATGGCCGCTGTAGTAGATGTAGACGTCCGATTCCTGGTCAATGATCTTCTTGCGGAGTTCCGACTTTTCCGCTCCGCCCGCCGATCCGAAAATACGCTCAAACTCCGTGCGCGTAGCGTCAATGCGCTTGATGACGTTCCCCTTGGGCACGCCGAAGGTTTTCTGAAAATACCGCTCCATCCATTCGGCGTCGCGTTCAGCGAAATCCACGCTTTCGCAGTATTTGTACTGCCGGTTGCCGATGACCACCGCCCAGGCGTTTTCGTTGGATTGGCGGGTTTCCGGCAGGTCAATTTCCACGGATGGTACCAATCCACCCACCTGCGCAAAGGGGAAAGTTACCTCTGAATCACGGCCCTTGACGACCACGGTTTCCTTGGACTGTTCCTCGCGGTTCAGGACCAGGTTCAAGGGAAGGCTGCGGGAGTTTTCCGGGTGCACTTCGCTGACCTGCAGATAAAGCGGCAGCGTGTCCGAACCGGCGTAGCGGGGGAAAATAGAGAGCAGATAGGTTAGCAGGCGGGTTTCTCCGGGTTTCAGCGCACCCAGCTCCCGCGTGCTGTCGTTGTAGATCTTGATGTCGGGATTGTCGGCCCGCAGCTTGGCATGGACTTTTCTGGCTTCTCCCAACCCAAGATTCTGCAAGCGCAGCGCCAGTTCGATGGTCTCCTTGGGTTCGACGCAATGATCGTTGTCTCCGTACGAGTCGCCTTCGCGGTCGTCATCCACCCCCTTTTCGGCAATTACCAGTTCAGGAGGCTTGAAACTGCGCGTTTCCAGACTAATCGAAGGGAAATCAGCCACGTTGCCGACCTTGTCATGCGCCTGTGTGGTCACTTCAATGGGGATTTTGTCCGGCAGTTTGCGGTGTGCTCGCAACAGAATCGGAATGCGGAGAGAATCTCCGGGAGACAGATCGGAAAGACGAGGCGTCACAATAGTGATTTCCAGCAGGTTAGGAAAGCAGGTCACGGTGAGCGTCAGGCCGGAAGTTTTGCCGCGACCCCGATTGGCGATAACGGCCAGGAGAGTGTCGGTCTCCTCGGAGTCCAGGAAATCGTTATGGTTGGCATCCCGAAATTCGATCCGAGTGGTTAACTCAGCCGGGAATTGAGCCATGGTACCGGAATCGCTCGTCCACAGCGAACCCGGGCGGGAAACTCCGGTACTGTTTTGAGCGGCGCAACCCGCGAGCAACAGAGGGATAAGAACGAGAGGGATTCGCGCCCAAAGGACATGGTAAAAGGGGAAATTATGCGGCATACCGCCTCCAGGAAGGATGCTGATCTTTTCACGCGCCAAAGAACAGGAAATTTAATATATATAAAAAAACTTATGAAATCAAGGTTTTTTTTGATACGCTCGGCAATTTCACGGCTTATGCTACGTTCACACAACCTGAAATTCGATGAATAATTACAATCGAAAAGTGTTGTAAATGTGCAAAGGAATTCTTATATTTTTACTCCCATTCACTCATGCAGCTCGCCCGGCAGATTAGCGGCCGGGACGGGAACATATCCACCTCAACCTTTCCTTACATGGAGGATTTATGAAGTGCTTGAAAATCATGCTTTTGCTTACAGTCATCACCGTATTGGCGGTGGGCTGCGGCGGATCCAAGACCAAGCAGGTGGCGGCGACGGATGACGCCATAGACAACATTCCCGAATGGTTCAAGAATCCCCCCGTTGATCCCAATTACGTGTATGGCCGAGGAACCCACGCCAGCAAGGACATGCAGATCGCCTTGGACAACGCTTCGGAATCCGGTCGCCATGAAGTCGCCAAGACCTTAGAAGACAAGTTCACCGGCATGACCAAGAAGTTCCAGGAAGAGGTTGGGTTGGCTTCCGACGCCGAAATCCTGAAGCAGTTCACCAACGCCACCAAATCTGTCGTTTCGCAGGTGATGATCGGCTGCAAGAGCCACAAAAACGAAATCCTGAACGAGAACGGCGTGTTCCGCGTTTTCACGCTCATGGAACTGCCTCTGGGCGAAGCCAACCTGGCGCTCTACAACCAGACCAAAGCCAACCAGAACATGTACACCCGCTTCCGGGCGACTGAAGCCTGGAAAGAGCTGGAAAACGAAGTCGAGAAATACGAAGCCTGGAAGGCCACTCAAGCAGGCGGCGCCACCAGCGGACAGTAACCATCACCTTGTTCGAGATCCATATGTTGAAACAGACAGCGGCGGCGCTGTTGGTCTGCGCTCTCTGCGCGACCGCTGAACCGGGCTATCCGTCTTGGTTCCTGTCAGCGCCGCCGGACGGCGGGGTACGCACCTCCGTGGGGTACGCCGGACGCTATACCTACCCCGAAAACTCCTACGACGAAGCCTTCTTAGACGGCGCCTGGCGTCTCTACGCGGATCGCGCCCTGCGCATTTCCGGGGAAGCGGACTTCGCCTCCAGCCCCATCGGCAAGGCGCACTTGGGCAGCGATTATCAACTCCAGGCTGATTCCACCGGCTTTGGCCAGTTCTGCAAAGGGCTGGTGCGGCTGGATTCGGCCATGGTGGGCGACCTGGCATTGGTCTGGGTGGGGACGGGTTCGGTAAAGATCGCACCTCCGACTCCATCGAAACCGGCCAAAAAAGGGAAAGCGGTGAAACCGGAGAAACCCTCCTGGCTGGAAAATCCTCCCCACGATGACGATTACGTCTACGAGATTGACCTGGCGGCGTCTTACGAGCACCCCGAAAGCACCTGGAGGGAAGCCGAACGCCGCGCCCGCATCAAGCTGGCCCTGGCTTTCGCCGCGAAGTTCGAAACTCTGGACAAGCGCTTGAACAGCCACAGCCAGCGCGTCAGCCGCACCGCCACCGACGTCCTCCTGCGCGACGTGCAGACCTTAGGCCGCTGGAAAGACCCCGCCACCGGAGCGTGCTGGGTGATGGTGAGGGGGAAGATATAATGCGTTGCGCGATCTGCTTGATCACTTGGTTTTGCCTGGTGGTTTGCGCCTGCGCCCAGGAACTTAAAGAGATGCAGATCACGGAAGTGCCTGCCTCCGAAGCCAGGCCGGTGGTGGTCCTGGAACGGATCGAGGCGATTCTGGTGGTGCACACCAACCTCGCGGTTTTAAGCTTTGACAGCAACCTGGGGATCATCACTGTAGACCCGGTGGATCAGGGGATTTACCATCTGCATCTGCAACCGGGCACTCACCTGATCAGCTTCAAAGCTCAAGGGTATCGCACGCAGCAGGAACGCATCTATATTGACCGGCAGCAGTCGAAGCAGTATAACGTCACCGGGGCGGCGGCGGAAGGTAGCGGGGCCAGAGGAACCGTCCGCCTGGAAACAGAGCCGAGCGGCGCCAACGTGGTTTGGAACAACATCACACTGCAGGACAAAACGCCTCTGATGCTGTCGGATCAACCAGCCGGGTTGCAGACGGTTCGCCTGGAACTGAGCGGTTATGCGCCGCTGGACACAACGTTAAAGGTGACGAAGGATAAAACCACTACCCACAGATTCAAGCTCGCTAAAGTGTTCGCGCGGCTCAAAGTTTCCAGCGACCCGCCCGGAGCGACCGTCTATCTGGATGGCGATTCCATTGGTAGGACGCCGCTGGAACGAAATGACCTGTCTCCGGGCGACGGAGTCCTTCTGTTGAAACTGAGCGGTTATATTTCCAATAGTCAGTCCATCCGGTTGCTCGCCGGGGAACGCAAAGAATTCAACGTGGATCTGTTCCCGCAATTGGGCAAAGTAGAGATCACCACCTCGCCGCCGGGCGCGCAGGTCTTTCTGGACGGTCAGGCGATAGGGACCTACCAGACTTCGCCGCTGGTGGTAGATAAAGTCAGCCTCGGACGCCATACTGTAAGTGCTACTTTGGCAGGTTATGCCGACACCTCGGCCACGTTTGCCGCCGTCTACAACCAGACCGCGAAAATAGAATTGAAGCTGTGGGGCAATCCTGGTGCTCTATTCATCAACTCCACGCCGGATGGCGCGGCCATTATACTGGATGGCCGCAACACCAGCCGGGTTACACCGTCAAAATTGACGGACATTGCAGCCGGGGATCATGAGGTTGTGCTCCAACTGAAAGGCTATGCGGATCTTCGTCGTGCTGTCAAGGTCACCCCCGCCAAGGTGGAAACGGTGGATGAAAAGCTCTCTGAGACGGTTTTCCAAAAAACTGCTGGGAATCCTAGCACTGTGGAAGATATGGTACTGGTGCCAGCGGGTTCATTCAGCATGGGTAGCAATAAATTAAGTGGTGATGCCAAACCGGAACATAAGATTTACCTTGATGCCTATTATATTGACAAATATGAGGTGACTAACCAGCAGTATAAATCTTTTTGCGATCAGACTGGTCATGCTTACCCACCAGATGCGGGATTTGCCGGCATATCGGATTATTTCTTCAAATATCCGAATTATCCGGTGGTAAGGGTATCCTGGGATGACGCTCAAGCTTATGCGGTGTGGGCGGGTAAGCGGCTGCCCACTGAGGCTGAATGGGAGCGCGCCGCCAAGGGGAACGAGTACAATAGGCTTTACCCCTGGGGCGACAATGTTAACGCTTCTCATGCCAATATTGCTGGCACAGGTGATGGCTATGTCTATACGGCGCCCGTCGGCAGCTTTCCCGACGGTATCAGTCCGGTAGGTTGTTACGACATGGCCGGTAACGTTTGGGAGTGGTGCAGCGACCGGTACAGCAGTACCTATTATTCTTCCAGTCCCACCCGCAACCCTCAAGGGCCCTTTGGCGGTTCCAACCGTGTGCTGCGCGGCGGTTCCTGGAACAGCAGTAGTTCCTACGCGAGCCGTGCCTACCGCGGAAACTTCCTCCCGTCGTACCAGGTCAACAACTTCGGATTTCGTTGTGCCAGAACACCGTAGGGCTGGCGGGTAACAAGGGGCTTCAGCCCCTTGTTGCGGGGGGGCGCATTATAGTGAAAGGATACCGGTGAGATATTGAAAACGATCGCTGGTTATGTGAGCCTGCTTCTGGCGCTGATGCTGCCGATTGGGGCCTTCGCTCAGGGATCCGACCAGGCCGACTACGACCGCATCAAGTCCGATAACGCCTACCTCTGCGGAGAAGCGGCCGATGAAGATCCAGTCAGGGCGCGGGATCAGGCCGACAAGGATCTGCTGTCGAAAATTGTCGTCTTCCTGCGCATCGAAACCACCACCGGCACGGTAGCAACTGACTCGGGCGGTGCGGAGATCATCATTTCAGAGTATCAGCGCCGCTGCAAGAGCCTGACCCTGATGTACCTAAAAGGGCTGGAGCACTACCAGGTCAAGGAGCGCAAGATGTGGTCGGCGCTGGCCTTTATTCATCGGGATTCGCTGGCTTCGTCCATGCGGCTGCGCGCTTCCCGCATTCAGGAATTCTACCGGCAGGGCCTGGCTGCCGCCGCAGAGGGGCGATTAGGCGAAAGCCTGCGCAACTATTATTGGGGTTGGCTGCTGGCGCAATTCTTCCCCGAGACTCTGGAAATGACGCTGCCCAACGGCGATGTATCCACCTGCCCCAAGGAGGCCTTCACCAAGCTGATCAACTCGGCGCTGATGGACCTGGAGATCGTCAGCCGGGAATGTTACCAGGAAGATTCCATCATCTTCGCCGATCTGACATTCCGTTATCAAGGGAAACCGGTGCGGGAATTGACCTTCACCTATTATGGGGGGTCGCAAGGCATGGAGTACAACACCGTGGATGATGAGGGTTGTGCCCGCTTGCGCATTTTCGACCGCCCCAAGGATCGCTTCCGAAAACAGATCCTCACTATAGAATACAAAGGCGAAGCGCAGATGGATCGCGACGAGGAGATTAGCGAACTGAATGGCATGGCCTCGGAAAATCCCTTCGACTCGCAAAAGGGCGTGGAATTGGAATTCCCCTGGTTGGAGGTAGGCGGGAAACGCATGGAGGATCAAGCACAGGATTCCCTGGTCGCCGTCAATCCGCCAGTGATTGAGAGCAGCAATCCGCTTTTATCCCAGGCTTTGGAAGCCTTGCGAGAATCCCTGAGTTATGCCGAATTCCAGACGCTGGTGCAGCAGTATGTAAAACTGGGCGTGATCGTTCTGGGCCGGCCGGAAGATTTTGCTTACAGCAGCGATTATTACGTGGAAGTGCTCGATAATCAGAAGACGCTGGACCTTTTCCATTTCAATGGCGATCAATATGTCAGCCTGCGGACCGGGAAGAGCTGCTCGGATCCTACAGATGAATATCCCGAAGAAAACCAGCTCTGGTTCCGGGAGAAAGATTAATGAATCACGACCTGAAAATATTCAATTTGATTCCTCGACAAAAAAACAGATGGATTCTGCCCTTGATGTCGGGGCTGTTGACCCTGCTCGCCGCCTCGGTCGGAGCCATTACCACTAAAGTAGTGATCACTCAAGGCGGCGAGCCGCAATTCCGGGCTTTGGTTTCGCAGCGGTTGACTCAAGTCGCCAACAGCGTGGAGGCGCGAGAGTGGGAAAAGGTGAGTGAATGCTGCACCAACGGCGGCTTGGAAGCCTTGAAGGATTTGGTCGAGACCACACAATGGCGTCTCGCTTACCCTCTCTATGACGAAAAGACGCTGCTCCAACTTCCGGGAGGCCATTGGGAAGTGCGCGATCTCAAAGTCAAAGTCAAGATGCGCGATACCCGAGGCGATGATTCGCAGTATCTGGTGTTCACACTGACCGGGGAGGGGTTGGTCAACGAGGCGCGCTTCGCCATGGAAAACAACCGCTGGGCGGAAATCATGGAGCAGGGCCAACGCGCCAACGATCTGGTCTATCGCCAGCCCATCATCTCGTTCCTGGAAACTTTCCGCACGGCCTATAACCGCAAGGATCTGGAATACCTGGAGCGCGTCTACAGCGATGACGCTCTGATTATTGTCGGGCGCGTGCTGAAGACCAAGCCGGACGGTTTGTTCAAGGACATCAGCAAGACCACCACCCTTTCGGGCGATAAGATCGAATTCATCAAGCTGCGCAAGCCGGATTATATGAAACGATTGGCCAGCGTCTTTGCCGGCAATGCTTTCGTCAAAGTCAATTTCGACAGCATTGACATCAAGCGCAGCAATACGAATCCGGATATCTACGGCGTGATGCTCAAACAGGATTGGCGCTCTTCCACCTATTCCGACACCGGTTACCTCTTTCTCATGCTCGATTTTCAGGATATCGGCAATCCCCTCATCCACGTGCGCTCCTGGCAGCCGGAAAGATTCTCCGACGGCTCAGTCGTGAATCTGGGCGATTTCATCATCACCTCCCGGAGTAGGAAATGAAATTCGCCGCATTCATCTTATTGGGGCTGTTGGCAGCGGGAGCAGCCTGGGGCGCGCCGCCGGATTCCTCTATAGACCTGTATGAGGCCACTCGGCTTTTGTGGCAAGACTTACAGGCGCGGCAACAGCAATCCCCGGCACCATCTGTTGCGACCGATACCGTCCTGGTCTGGCGGGAGGCATTTGCCGGGTATGATCTGACGGTGGAATTTCTGGCGCTGGACAGCATACACTTGCAGGCGAACTTGCCGCCCTATCTGGATGTGTTAACGACCCAATTGGAATTTCTCGCGACCGGTGATAGTACCGCGGGACGGATCGAAGAGTATGTCAGACCCTTCACACTGCATGGGGATACAATTCTCATGGACAACGCAGTAGCTTTAAGGATCTCGGTGATGACAGAGGCAATGTTGGAGGCAATCAGCCATCGTTTTCAGCTCTATCGCACGCTGAATCTGCCGGATGACTTTCGACCACCCTTGCGACCGGATTCCACCCCTGTCAGACTCTATTGCCATGGCCGTGATGTGGATTCCTTGGATTATCCCTCGTTGGCGGAATTCACGGGCACGCTGCGCCACCTGGCGGACCGGATGCTGGTCTGGGCCGGGCTGGTGGATGTCAGCGGCGATTCGCTGGAAGTCACGGTGAAGTTTTACGTCCTGCTGACTAAGGCTAAGGCCTCCGGGCACCATTTTCTGCTGATCAGCGAAACCCTGCGAAGAGGCGACTCGGCGCTTCACACTACAGATATGGTTGCGCGGCTGTTTCCATTTGTGCGCACCGACAACCTATCTTCCATCTTTGGCGACTGGAAGGGAGCGGACAACCCCTCCCCCGCGACCATCGAAATCAAACGCCAGTAAAACGACGGATATGAAAACACTCGCCGCCCTCTGCCTGATGCTGTCATGTCTTTTCACACCTACCTTCGCCCAGGAGCTGAAGGAGATGCAGATCTCCGAAGTTCCTCCGTCCGAGGCCAAACCGGTGATCGTGCTGGAGCCGGACGAGGCGATTTTGGTGGTGAATTCCACTATTCCGGGCATGGTTTTCGAGAGCAACTTAGGGATCATTAAAGTGGACCCCGTTGCCCTCGGTATCTACCATTTGCACTTGCAGCCAGGTACGCATATGATCACCTTCAAGGCCCCGGGGTACGCGACTCGCCAGGAGAGATTTTGGATTGATCGGCAACAGGCCAAGTTAATGAATATCGAGACAGTTAAAACAAAAACCGGCAGTATTTTTATCGAAACAGATCCGATGGGTGCTCAAATTATCTTGAATGGGGAAAAGCAGGGTTATTCACCACTTACTATTGAGGATTTACATCCTGGTGCCTATTCAGTCAATCTATTATTAAAGAATTTTGTGGGCATAGACACAATAGTCACTATCGAAGTGAACAGATCATCTCTTTTAAACATTCAGATGGCGCCATTGCAGCCGAAGACCAGATCCTCTGAATTGGAAAAGCTGAATTCAAATAAAATTTGGACTTTGTGGAAAGGAAGAACTTACAGGGATCTGAATTCAACCAAGGTGAGCTTTAATCCATACTGTACACTTTCCTCGGTAGTTTTTGACTTATTCGGATTGCTTTCTGCGCCCCTGGTTGTGTCAAGATCCCCATTGTATCAGAAAGTCGGCATCGCTAAGTTAATTTTGTCTACTTCCGGCCTTGTTGCATTAAGTGCGACTCCTTATTATGAGCAACAACAAATTGATCAGATGAGCCCTGCTGAGCGTCAGAAATATGACAAAGATGTCAATTTAGGCGGGAGCATTTTTCTAATTTGTTATTTAAGTAATATAACCATCTCGCTATTAGCTGATCTCACCGCCCAAAGTCATGACAATGATAATTTGTATAAAATCCACGAATTACGATCTGGCACGAATTCGGCCTTAGATAAACAGGAGAATCCTGAAGTTGGAGGTAATTCTTTCGGGCTGAGGTTGAATCCCTATTATAATTACAGTGGCCGCACTGGAGGACTAATAGCTACTCTAAAATGGTAAATTGATAAAAATAATTATGAAAATAACTCCACGGATTCTTTCGATCATCACTTCTTTCCTTTTCATCTCTTTAGGGCTGCAAGCCCAAGAGCTGAAAGAGATGCAGATCTTCGAGATCCCGGCGGCGCAGACCAAACCGGTGGTGGTGCTGGAACGGGATGAAGCCATCCTGGTCGTGCATACCACCCTTCCCAACATGTCGTTCGACAGCAACCTGGGCATCATCAAAGTGGACCCCATAGCTTCCGGCATCTACCATCTTCATCTTTCACCCGGGACCAACATCATCACTTTCCAAGCGCCGGGCTACCTGGCGCGCCAGGAGAGATATAACATAGACCGCAAACAATCCAAGCAGATTAAGATCATTCAGGCTGTTACGCCACCTTCGCCGCCCGTGACCGGCAGGCTCAATTTGCGCACCCGCCCCGGCGGAGCTGCCATTCTCTGGGGGGATTCGCTGCTGGTTGCCAAAACGCCGTACTATAACTCCCTATTCCGCGCCGGATCGCACCGTTTCCGCCTGACCTTGAATGACAATTACCTGCCCCTGGATACCATCCTGTCCGTGCGCAAGGACAGTACCACGGAAAGCACGCTGGTGTTCGTCCGCAAGTCCGGGTACATCGAATTGGTGAAAGCTCCGCCCGATGTGGACGTCTATGCCAACGGGCAATTGCTGATACCGATCGTTGAAAATGTATTTTCCTGCCCCACCGGTCTGGTCAGCCTGGAAGTGAAAACCGCCGAACGCGATATCTTCGCGCAGGACATCACCGTTCGCTATAACGAAACAACCAAGGTGGATGTAAAACCGAAGATTCTCGAACCCCTCGAGAAGACCCCCCTCCCTTCGCATAACGGCCCCAAACTGCCTGTAAGGACCAGAAACAGCAGTTCAGTGCGCTTCGGAATAAAGGCGGGGTTGGGTTTCGCTCGCTATGAAGGCAACAACACACCACTGCCAGCGGATGAAATAAATAGAGTGCTGGGGTTCGCAACGGGTTTTGCGTTAAATTACCGATTAAGCCGCATCGTGTCCCTCCAACCCGAGTTCTTGGTCACCAAACAAGGAGCACAGTTGATGTATAGCGGGAATCCGTATGGACCTTATGCTGATAACATTGACCATCAACTTGTTTATCTCGAAATGCCGCTCCTCGCGAAATTCTCACTGACCTTATGGGAACAGAGTGGCGTGAGGCCGTTTTTATTGCTGGGGGCGGTGCCGGCCCTTAATCTCTCAGCGCGATACGAAATAAAAAATGAGGGCGAGGTTCTTGTTTCTGGAGACCTTTCGAATCAAAATAAATTCAATGTTGGGGCTGTAAGCAGTGCCGGGATGGATATTTTAGTGAATAGGAGATCGGATACAGTCCACCCTGGATATTTCTCGATTGAATTGCGGACGCAACAAACTCTGACCAGTACTATGAGTGATTATGAGACTCATAATACGCTCGTCTGCGTCATTTTTGGTTACTTCTTTTAGGAGTCGGTCATGAACCGTCTGAAAGCTTTCGTTGCGGTTATTCTGTTGTCTCTGATGGGATCGGCAGCGCTCTTTTTCCCCCTCCGCGCACAGGATGATTACCAGAAATGGCAGGAACAGGAGAGCCGCAAATTCCAGAATTATCAGGACGAGCAGGATCGTAACTTCAGCGAGTTCCTGAATAAAGAGTGGATACAATTACCCGCCATGTCCGGAACACCACTCACCAGTGAACCCAAACCTGTAGCGCCGATTGCGGCTCCCGAAATGCCCCCGCGCCCAACCGACAGCTTAATCCAACAATTGCCCGTGGTCGCGCCACTCCAGGAATTTCAGCCTCCGATTCCGCCGGCGCCGATCCCCAAGGAAAAGCAGAGTATGGTACCCAGTAGATCGGGATTGTCAATCGCGTTCTACGGTGAAGATCTATCCCTTAGTTGCGACCCCGCCTTGAATGCCAACCTCGAGAGTCCCTTAAGTAACCGCGCAATCAGCGCTTATTTTAACAGCCTGAGCCGAGCGGATTGGCCCAGTTTAATCAAGCAGATTCAGGCTGAACGCCGCCGCTTGTCTCTGAACGATTGGGGATATTGCCTGCTCCTGGATGCCATTGCTCGCCGTCTCTGCCCCGATTCCCCCAGTCGAGCTTCCTTACTGGTCTGGTTCCTGCTTTTAAAGTCTGGGTTTGACGCGCGCATCGGTTATGCAGGGGAGACTATTTTCATCCTGTTGCCCTTCGATCACCAGATCTATGAAACCTCCTACGTCACACAAGGAAACCGGAAGTATTTTGCCGTCTCCTTTGCTGCTAAAGCGCCTGCGATGCGCGAAGTTTACACCTATGATGGAAGCTATCCCGAAGCCGACCGTGTCTTGAAGTTGACGGTTAACCCGCCACCGGCCATAGGCAATGAGACGCCCGAGAAAATCTATCGGTTCAACTATAACAATCGGGAATACCGCGTTTCGGTGCGCATCAACAGCGGGTTGATGGATTTTTACCGCTATTATCCCGCCACCGACCTGGAAGTTTACTTCGACTCGCAGATTTCTCCACAAGCCGGTTATTCGCTGCTTTCGGCGCTGAGATCGGTTATCACGGGCAAATCCGAAGTCGAAGCCGTGGATATCCTGCTGCGCTTTGTGCAGACCGCCTTCCCTTATCGCACGGATCAGGATCAATTCGGGCGTGAAAAATATCTCTTCCCGGATGAGACGCTGGGGTATGGCGCCTCCGATTGCGATGACCGGGCGGTGCTCTTTGCCTACCTGGTCTGGAATTTGACGGGATTGGAAGTCGTAGGGCTGGACTGGCCGGGGCATGTCGCTACGGGTGTGCGCTTTAGTCGTGATTTCCCCGGCGAGGCCGTCGTTTATCAAGGCAAACAATACTTGATCTGCGACCCCACTTATGTCAACGCCCGGGCAGGAATGTGCATGCCCTCAGTTCGTGACGTTGCCCCCAAAATCATCCCAGTTGAAATCCCCAACTACGCTCAGGTGAACTTTAAGCCTTCGCTGAATAAATAAGCGTCATTTTCAAACCTCATGGGAGAATAATCATGCGCTCGATCCCTTTGATTGTTTTATTGGTCGTGGCACTGTCCTTGACAGCGTCGCAGTTGCAGGCTCAAGCGGGCCGACCCGACGTGGATGACACTTTTCGCGAGCTGGAAGACAGCTTATTGACGCTGAATTTCTTCAATGCCCTGACTGGGACGCCGTTGTCTGAGGCTGAGGTCATCCTAGAAGGCGTAGGCACATATAAAACGAACGCCTTCGGGAAGGCCTCTTTCCCCATTCTGGAAGACGGAACCTACCAGGCAACCTTTTCGCGCGAAGGCTTCATCACTTCCTCGTTTAACATTGAAATCATGGCCGGAAGCATTTTCTTCAATCGTTTTTCGGTGTCACCCAGCCTGGCGCTGGGATCGCTTAGAATCGTTCTGGATTGGGACAAGCAACCGGATGATATTGATGCGCACCTGGTCAAGCGCGGAGATTATCACATCTCGTACCGCAACATGGCGGCAGCCTCTGATGGCGCAGCCCGCCTCGATCGCGATGATCGGGATGGTTTCGGCCCGGAAACGATCACCACCGCGCGCGTGGATCAAAATGGGGAGTATCACTTCTTCATCCATGACTACACCCATCGCAGCGATACCCAGAGCAAAGCCTTGTGCAAATCCAAAGCCACGGTGAAGATTTTCGGCAGAGGTAATATGCTCTTGCACGTCTTCCAGATTCCCCGGGATAAGAGCGGCAAATACTGGCATGTGTTTTCCTTAAAACGCGGCGAAATCGTTCCCGTCAATGTCCTGTCCGGGTCCGAACCGGGATTCTAACCCGGTAGCTTATAAACTATTGGCAAGAAAAATATCCGTCGGTCTCGAGTAGGTGTGCTCGTAGACAGACGGATTTCGTTTTAAAAGTAAAGCGTCGAGGTTCGTTATTTCAGTAGCACCATTTTCCCTGTCGCATGATGAGTGCCAACAGAAAGTGTGTAGAGATACACTCCCGAAGCGAGATTCGATCCATCGAAGGTCACCTGTTGCATTCCGGCTTCCTGCACACCGTCCACTAAAACGCTCACCAGTCTACCCGAGACGTCGTATACTCGCAAGCTAATATGGCTGGAAGCGGCTATCTGATAACGAATCGTAGTGACCGGATTGAAGGGGTTGGGATTGACTTCGCAAAAAGCGTAACTTGACGGCGTCGAACTGATGTCTAATGATTCGCCGGGAAACAGCTCACCGAGGCAGGAGTAGTCCGCCACCCAGGGCGTGAAGGATCCTGAGGTCAGTTTGGTGAAATTGAAAGAGCTGGAGTCTATAGCGGGGTAGGTATAGGCGGTATTGGCATAGCCCAGGTAGGTGGTTACACCGGCGGGGTGCGACCCGGCGATGTTCTGATTACGGAGACGTGATACGGTCACGCCCACAGGCGGATTGATCTGCACAGGGCCCAGCGTAGGGCCGCTATAATTACCGTTGGGGTACCTCATACGAGCCCAAACCCAGAAGGGAGCTTGCGGGTTGACGGCGCGCACGACCGCGGCATTAAACGAGAAGCTGCCGCCATTGGCCGGGATGGTGATAGGAGCACCAACCGGTGTCAGGGTTACGTTCAGGGTCGGCGGTGGTTGCTGCCACAACAGTAGGTCTATGACTCGCATGATCTCCTGAGGATCATACTCGGCTGCCCAGTAGGCCACGCGGCCTTCTTGATCTATGATGTAGTCCTGGGGGTAGGGAGCTATCGGATGGGGGACGCGATAAGCGCTATATTGCGCTCCGCTCCCATCCACCAAACCCGGAAATCGGCACCCGAAAATGGTGACGAACTCCAGCAGTTCCTGCAAGTTGCTGCCAATCTCGAAAATATTCACATTCTGTCCCTGGTAGCGCTCGTAGATGGTTCCGTCGGTGGCCGCAGACTGCGACCCGCACAACGGTCACCATCCTCCGCCAAATTCGAGAAATACGATGTGGCCGCGGAGGTTTGACAAGATATAAGTGTTACCGTCGGTGCCGGATAAAGTGAAATCCGGGGCCAGAGATCCGACTTGGGGGAAACTGGTGTTGTTGACGTAAACAAACTGGTTGACGGTGGCTTCATCGGGATCGTTGCTGAGGTATGTGAGGCTCCCATAAACTGACTGTTCGGTCGCAGTGACCGTCACTGTGATTGAATCCCCAGAAGCCAGGGAGAAGGAATCTGGCAGCACATTGATGCCGTTCGGATGAGTGATATTGGTGACTATCAAAGTCGCACCGCCGGTGTTCCGTACGATGACCACGCAGTCCGCTATACCGCTTTGCAGGCCGAAATCTATTCGTTGTGGGGAGACGTCAATATCGGGGTTTGATTCGACGCCCTGGCGATACGTGCCTAGACCGGTCCAATCCGCTTCTGCGATGAGATTGTATCCGCCATTGGGAAAGAATTCGATATCGGCGCCCATCGCCCAGGTCGGGGTATTCTCCCAGCCTGCTAAAGTGATGGCAGCCGGATTGCTGACGTCGAACAACTCCAAGGATCGCCACGATCCCACGACCACCTTGTGATCCTGCAAGCCGCAACCCCAAGCACTGCCCTGACTGGGATGTATATCCATAAGCAGTGGATTTGAGGGTATAGACACATCCACCGTAGCAATGCCGGAAGGCCCCAACGAGAGTACGGCGACGTTCCCATCCAGGACAATATCATTGGCCAGACCGGGAAGGTCGAGAGTGGCGATCTCCGACATCCCTCCAATGGTGCTGATTACACTCAAACCGTATCGCCCATTGGCGACAAATAGATGGCTGCCGGAGGCCTCCACGTTCCAACAGGCGTTATGGGCTAAGTTCAAACCGCCGCTGATGAACGGGCCGGCGAGGTTGACAATATTGATGGCCACCAGACCATTTTGATGAGAGGCTGCGTATAGTGTGTTTCCCACTTGGGCGCCGCCTTCATACATGATATTCAAGCTGCCGGTACCGCAGCTTCCTACCGGGGTCGTTGATCCTGTCAGTCGGTAAATGCGCAGGCCGTTTTCCCGGGCAAAGACAAACAGAGTGTCACCATAGTGCCGAGAACGCCAATTGGCCGGAGGACTGGTAGATAGCCTGGATGGATTGAAAGGATTGGAAATGTCGTAGGTTTCCAGCCCCTGATTGAAGCCCACCGACACGTACGCCTTGGCGCCGAAAATCTCCACGTCCATCAGGTGATTGGGGTTCACTCCATTGAATCCCAGCTGTTGAATGTTGTCCACGTCTGCTCTGGCGGGGAGGGACACAATCCCCAGCAGAATCAAGGTCACGATGACGTGCCGGAATGGCATAGAGCCTCCGTTTAAATCAATCCGCCCGCCACGCAGAGTTAGGTACGCGGCAGGCGGATTTTATAATTAATCTTTACACGGAATTGCTTGATCTATTTGAGCAGCACCATTTTCCCTGTCGAATTTTGTTGTCCCGCGGTGAGAGAGTAGAGATACACTCCCGAGGCGAGATTCGATCCATCGAATGTCGCCTGGTGAGTTCCCGCCAACCTCCAGCCGTCTGAAAGCGTCGCCACCAACCGCCCGGCCGCATCATATACTTTCAGGGATACCCAGCCGTTAGCATCTAGTTTGAAGGTGATAGCGGTGGCGGCGTTGAAGGGATTGGGCAGGATCCTCAGATCCAGACCCGAAGGGATAAAGGCAGCCACTGGCTGCTCGCCGGGGAAGGGTTCACCGGCGCAGGTCCAATCACCCCAGCCAGAGCCCTGAAGGTTGATTCCGAGTTTGGTGAAATTGAAGCTCGTGCTGTCCCATTTTTCGGGGTATTCGCCGGTAAAGGCGCGGTAAGCGTACACACCCGGAGGCGCTGAACCGGGAACTTCCTGAGTGCGGTAACGGGAGTAATTGGCACCGGGTTGCAAGGTCATCGTAACCGGTCCTAAGACCGGCCCATAAGCGGCTCCATTAGGCAGCATGACCATGATCCAGGACTGGAAAGTTTCCGGCACCACGCTGTTGTTGATCAGGGTGATATTGTAGTTGAACCAACCACCGGTATCGGGTACCACGATGGGCGCCCCCAGCGGGGTCATGTAGACGTTTACATTGTGGGTGTTATCCACATTGATCATGTGGTAGAGACCTCCCGAGGTACAACCGATCAAAAGGTCCAGTCGGTCATCGCCATTCAGGTCAACCACTGCCGGGGCGGAGTGATCCCCGAAGTCCCAGTTTTGGTAGATGGGAGTTACGGCCACCCACATGGGCCAGTACTGTGATCCCGTGTTGCGGTAGAAATACAAATTTCCGGCGTTGCTGCCGCAGCCGACCAGCATGTCCAGATCGGCATCGCCGTCAATGTCCATGAAGGAGGGGACAGAGTGGCTGCCCGCGTCCACGCCGGGTACGACGCCAAGATCCGCCCAGACCGGACTGGTCGGCGGTCCGTCGCGTCTTAAGTAACGGATGGTGCCTGCTTCGGAACCGACGAACATGTCTTGGTCGCCGTCGCCGTCAATATCGGCGAAGGAGGGCGACGACCAACCATTGACATTCACGGCAGCGTAGTTGCTAACGCCGTTAGCCCAGGCGGCGATTTGCGGAGTGCCGGTATTCTGATAGTACGTCAGAGAACCATTGGCACAGCCTACCACCAGATCCAGGTCGCCGTCGTTGTTTAGGTCGCAAAATGCGGGTGATTCAACCCCAGGAAGATTGATGCCGCCATAGTTGTGACTCACCAATTGCCAGGCGGCGGAATCGGTCGTGCCGACATTCTGCAAGTAGTGAAGGCCGGGTATGCCGCGAGCCATGAGGATATCGGACAGGTCGTCGCCATTGAGATCGCCTATGGCCATTCGACTATAGTATCCGATCTCAAAGTAAGCGTAGTAATCCTGGGTAAATTGCCACCGAGGGCTTTGGGGCGTGCCGCTGTTCGTCCAGACCATCAAGTTGCCGTCGGATTGGCCGGTGATTAGATCCAGGTCGCCATCGCCGTCCAGATCCCAGAGCGTGGGTGCGCCGTTATGCGGCACCGAAGCAACTATGCCCATATTCGTGTAGGTGGGACTTTGCGGCGGCCCGTTATTGCGGTAGTAGAATATCCCGCCCTGCAAACCTGAAACGAACAAATCGGGCAAGCCGTCGTTGTTGACGTCTCCGATGCACTGCGTGGACTTCATGAACTGGTTTATGTTTTGGTAATGCTGGGTGACTAAAGTGAAAGCCGGGTTGCCCGGTGTTCCACTGTTATGATAGAAGGCGAAATTCCCGCTGTTGTTGCCGATCAGCAGATCAGCGAGGTCGTCTCCGTCCAAATCGTGAAAGCTGGGTACGGAATGATAACCCACGTCAATAAGCCCGTAGGTGCTATCTTCAAGGGTCCAAAGGGGAGCCGCCGGTGAACCGGTGTTGCGGTAAAACCAGAGGCGCCCATGTTCATTGCCCAAGAACATGTCGTAATCCCCGTCCAAGTCACAGTCCCAAAAAGCCGGGGCGCACTGCTTGTCCACATCTACACAATCTACGCCGGTGGACACGCAAGTCCACTGAGCCGGGTTGCCTCCCTGGTTCATGAAGTAGTTCAGAAATCCGTCGTGTTCACCGACGAACAAATCTCCGTCGCCGTCGTCGTCTATATCAACGAAGGCCGGTTTAGTGTAGTCCGCTCCGCCATGGTACATCGCCAACTGGTTCCCGTCAACCGATCCCTGCACCCCTCTCTGCCAGATGACGTCCTGGGCAGGAACTGCGGCAGCCATGCACCACAGGCCGACCGCCATCAAAAACCCTGGAAATCTCCTTCCCATCGTCCTCCTCTGGTTGAATTATTCCCAAAAACACAGCCTGGGGGGTTAATTTAACACTATTTACGACCAAAGTCAAGCCTAAAGATGAATACCCGGAAAATGTTATAGTGAGGTAGAACACTCGGAATCGCTCTCTGGCTGACCCCAATTCTCACGATCAAGTCGTGGATAATCTGAGCATTTGGGGAAAATGAAAAGACGACCCGCACAGGGGGTCGTCTTTTTTCTTTTCCCTATTGCCGTTTTATTTTAAGAGAATCATCTTACCGGCAGTCGTATTTGGCCCGGCCGTCAGAGTGTAGAGATAAAGCCCCGAAGCCAAATTCGAACCGTCGAAGGTCGCCTGGTGCGATCCGGCCTCTTGCGATTCATTCACTAGTGTTTCAACCAGCCTCCCCGCCGTGTCAAAGACCCGCAAGGTCACTTTGCTGATCTCTGATAACTGATAGCTGATGGTTGTTGTCGGATTGAACGGATTCGGATTGACTCCCATCAGTTTGAAATCGGATATTTCTGAGCTTACGGCTGGGATTTCCCCTGGGAATAACTCACCGGTGCAGTACGGAGCCGGATCGAAGGGGGTGGAGGCATTTCCCCCGGCCCATTTCTCAAAATAGAACCAACTGGAATCTAAAGGTGGATAGCTGTAGGTCGAGTTGGCGTAGCCCACGTACTGGTAGAAACCGGCCGGCCAAGTTCCGGGAATGCTCTGATAACGCAGCCTTGAAACCACGATACCTACCGGCGGATTGATTTGCACTGGCCCCAGGGTGGGATCGGACCAGGTTCCATTGGGGAATTTGATGCGCGCCCAGACACTGAACGGCGTTTGGCTGGGGCCGTGGTTAACTACTGAAGCTTGAAAATTAAAACTGATATAAGGTGGTGGCGGGAGATATGGCGTCAGCGTCACATCGAGCTGAGGTGGAGGCGTGACATGCAGATGTTTGTTCTGCGGCACCAGCGGGGTGGCCGGGATCAGTCCCACCGGCACATGGTGGTATCGCATGCGGTTATGGGTCCATTGGCCCTGGGTCTGGATAGTGCTGCCGGCGTCATAATCGAACATGTAGAAGATCCGGCACTCGCCGTCTACCAGTTTAGCCATGCTGGGATCCTCTTCCGACTTGCACTGTCCGGCTGGAGCTTGTTGAGGCGTGATCGTGTTGGTGACATTGGTCCCTAAAGACCAGTTCATGCCGCCATCGGTGGATTTGGACACGTAGACTTCACCGGAAGGCCAGCCGTATGCCGAAAGATGCAGGCTGTCGGTGTCGTAGACTTGATACATGCAGTAGAGATGGCCGGTGGCCGGGTCCTGACCCAAGCTGGGACGCTGCGCCTTCACGTTCCAAGCGCCGCAATCCACCCAATCGCTGGGATCGAAAAAGTCAGCGATCATGCGGAAACTATCCGGCCACTGTTCGGACCAGTGCCAAATAATCGAGGCGTTCCAGTAACTCGACCCGATCGAGTCAAAATAGGCTCTGGTCGTGAAGGCCACGTGACAGTAGTTGTTCTGGTCAAAGAAGACGCTCGCATCAGTGTAAGCACGCAAGGTATCCAGCGGAGAAAAGTTGGTCAGATTGACTGCTTGGCTGAAATTTGGATTTAAGCCATCTTCATCCAGCAATAGCCAGACGTCGTTATTAATCTGACTTTCGGAGAGATACTTCATCCAGGCGATCCCCAAGCGACCGGAAGCTGAAGAGACGCCAACTTCCTGCCCGAGGGTACGGGTGCAGTCCACAAACGTCCAGGATGGCGACCAGGTCATCGTGAAATTCTGCGGATTGAACACGCCGGAGATATATTGCAGTGATTGCGCCATCCCAGCAGAGGGGACATTCTCAGCGGCGACCAGATGGACTCGTTCGCCCGGCCCCACCTGCATTTTGGGCCAACAGAGCGATACGTTGGGGATGGTCGGTGTGACGAACTCGAGGAAAGCGCCGTAGTGAGGAAATAAATCCACCGCCACGGCCGGATTGGGATTTGCGCCGGAATAGGGCCACTGGTGATAGGCTACGAAGGCGCGATTAGCGGCGTCAGCGTCAATCACGCAGTACCCCGCTCGAATTGTGCTCTCACAGACGACCCCAATCGAGAACACCGGTATTTGGATAGGATTCAAGGCATTCCACCAGACGTGACGTACAGTTGAACCAACGGCTTCCCCGTTCGTCCAGACGACCTGATCCCAATCGGCGGCATCGTGCACGATGGTGCGCCCACAGCCGCCGTTGTGCTGCACGTCGTGCCAGGTGTTGCCCACACCCACCGTGTCGCCCAGCAGATCAACCTCGTCCAGGCCGGGGAACGGGGCGTAGGTTGGCGGAACCACAGGCGCTGCCGGCGACTCTATTCCCGTCGGCATCGGTTCTGAGGTGATGGGGCGATAGGGCGTAGTGTTCGCCGCTATGACCGGGAGTGGGATTAACAGGATGATTAACGTCCGCCACTTCATAACTCCTCCGCTGTTAATGATGAGTGCTGCCCGATTTATAATTACAATTACTACCTCAATTTAGGGTTTCATCATCATAAAATCAAGCGCAATCTTTTGCGGATTGACAACATTCACTTCAGCAGCACCATCTTCCCCGTCAATGTCGTCAGGGTTTCGCCAGATCCCGACACCTGCAGCTGATACAAGTATATCCCCGCCGCCAGCCCAGATCCATCTAAGGTGACCCCTTGGTCGCCGGTGCCTCTCCAGCCGTCCACTAAAGTTACGACTAATCTCCCGGCAGTGTCGTAGACTTTCAAAGTTACGTGGCTGCTGGCTGATAGCTGATAACTGAAGGATGTCGTGTGATTAAACGGATTAGGGGAAATGATGGTAGTCGAGATTGTCTCTGACCCCGACAAGGACGCGACGGAGCGCGTCCCTCCGAACTCAGCTAAATCCAGGTTATCGCTCCAATCATTTTCCACCCACATCCAAATACCGCCATCGCCGAATCCCGAATCCTGAATCCTGACTCCCTCTTTTTCAAACGTGAATCCATCTCTCGCCCAGCAGGTATCGGGGTAGCGTCCAGTGTAGAGGTTGTACTGATACTGTCCAGTGGGGGCGCTCGAACCGATGGACTGCGTGAACTGTCTCGCCAGGCTGTCACCGGCGGCCAGCGTCAGGTTTTGCCGCAGAATGATGGGACCATAAGGCGATCCGTTCGGCAACACCGCTTTGGTCCAGGCGTCAAAGGTAACAGAACTGTCGGTAGTGTTAGCGATAGTCAATGTGAAATCGAAGTTGCCGCCTTCTGCAGGTATGATCACGGGAGGATTGAGAGGTTCCGCAGCAGCGCGTAAGCGAGGTTTCCCGATACACAGTAGCCAGGCATCAGCTCCGCCCAGCCCCAGGCACTGCGAACATCCGGCGGCGATATACCGGTCTTCGCCTTCCGGTTGAATGGATAATCCGTAGTCATCGCCTGGACCACCCAAGATGAGAGCCCACTCCTGCACGCCAATCGAGTCGGTCTTGATCACCCACGCGTCCCACCCTCCCGCCCCGGATGAATTCGTATAACCGATCAGGATGAATCCACCATCGTCAGTTTGTCGGAGATGGCGGCCGTAATCCTCACCGGAACCGCCAAACGTGCGCGTCCAGAGCGTATCCCCTAGGCAATCCATACGCACTAACCACAAATCATTCTGCCCGGCTCCGAACGAATCGGTCCAGCCGATGACGGCGAAGCCGCCATCGGTCGTCGGCTCGACGCTGTAACCCCAATCTTCTTGCGCTGATCCCCAGGTGCGGTTCCATTCTTCGGTGCCGGTCGGATCCACTTTGATGAGCCACAGGTCAAACTGATTTACCGGATCGTCTTTCCAACCGGTGATGACGTACCCGCCATCGGCTGTCTGCCGGGCACAGTAGGTAATATTCGCCTCAGGTCCGCCGAAGGTTTGATTCCACTCTTCGTTGCCTGCTGAATCGGTTTTAATCAGCCAGACATCCTCCTGCCCGGCTCCGAAGGAAGTGGTCATGGCTGCAACGATATAGCCGCCATCGGTCGTCTGTTGGACGGTATAACCGGCGTCGTGTTCGGTTCCGCCGAACGTGCGCATCCAGAGTTGGTTTCCGGCAGCATCGGTTTTAATCAGCAGCACGTCCGCTTCGCCGGCGCCCTGTGAGTAGGTCTGCCCGGCAAGAATGAAGCCTCCGTCACTGGTTGGTTCGACGGAACGACCCAAATCGCTAAAGCCGCCCCCATAAGTTTGCGCCCAAACTTGCCCGCCCAGCGGATCCGTGCGGATCAACCAGGCGTCAGCCAAACCGGCCCCGAAGGAATGAGTATATCCAGCCAACACGTACCCACCGCCGGGCAGCGGCTGGACGCACCAGGCTGCGTCATCCGCGGTTCCGCCGAAAGTACGCGTCCAGAGAGTGTCGGGAGTCTGGGCATAAACGGTCAGGGCCGACCATAGGAGAACAACTGAAAACAAAACCCGACAAAGTGGCAATTTCATGGTGATTCTCCGCAGAAGCAAGCATGATGATTCCGGTAATGCCTCAATATACTAAATATTTCGGCGCATGGCAAGCATTTTTTAGCATGGCGATAATTATTTGATACTTGGCATTTCCCGTGTTCAAGTGACGGTAAAAACTCCCCCTAAAAATCTCTTGACTTGGGCGAACAAATTCCTTAAATTGACAGTTCTATCATTTATGGAAAAAAATCATGTACGCAATCGCACGCATCGCGGGAAAGCAATTCCGCATCGAAATTGACCAGAAAGTCAAGGTCCCTAAGTTGCCTTTGGACGTGGGCGCCGCCTATGAAATCAGCGACGTTCTGCTGACCGCTGAGGGCGAAGCCGCCAAGGTTGGTCTCCCGCTGGTGGAAGGCATTACAGCTCACGCCACCGTAGTGGAACATGGCCGCGAAGACAAAATCATAGTGCACCGCAAGAAACGCCGCAAAGGCTTCACGGTGACCAATGGCCACCGCCAGCAATACACAGTGATCCGCATTGACGCGATCGGCGCAACCGCCGCTGACAAACCAAAGGCCAAGCGCGTTAAGAAGGAAAAAGCGCCGGCAGGCGAAGGAGAATAAAATGGCTCATAAAAAAGGTGTCGGCTCATCGCGCAATGGCCGGGATTCCAATCCCCAATACTTGGGGGTGAAGACCTTTGGCGGCCAGACGGTGAAGCCCGGCATGATCATCATACGCCAGAAAGGCACGCATTTCCATCCGGGTAAAAACGTCGGCATGGGCAAGGATTATACCCTGTTCGCCCTGGCGGAAGGCGTGGTGAATTTCACCTCCGGGCAAGGGCGTGCCCGACGAGTGGACGTCTTGCCGGTGGAAGCGTAACGTTTTATAAGAACCGACTCGCAACTATAAATAATGTAAAGGGGAGTTTGTTATGAAGATTTCCGTGATCGGCGCTGGAAATGTGGGCGCAACCTGCGCGCACATCCTGGCCAGCAAAGGCTTTGCACAGGAAGTGGTGCTGGTGGACATTCTGGAAGGCATCCCCCAGGGCAAGGGCCTAGACATGTGGGAAGCGGCTCCCGTAGCCGGATCCGACACTCGCATTGTGGGTAGCAATGGTTATGGCGAAACGGCGAAATCCGACATCATCGTCATCACCGCCGGACTGGCTCGCAAACCGGGCATGACGCGCGAAGATCTCTTGGCCAAGAATACCGAGATCGTCAAAGACGTGACCCAGAACGTGGCCAAGGTTAGCCCCAACGCCATTCTGATCGTCATTTCCAACCCCTTAGATACGATGACCTACGTAGCCCTGAAGGTTTCCGGGTTCAATCATAACAAGGTCTTCGGCATGGCCGGCATTCTGGATACCGCCCGTTACCGTTCCTTTATCGCGCTGGAGCTGAACGTGTCCGTGGAAGACGTGGCGGCTGTAGTGCTGGGCGGTCACGGCGACACCATGGTGCCCATGCCTCGCCTGACGACTGTGGGCGGCGTGCCCCTTACCGACCTGTTGCCCAAGGAACGCATTGACGCCATCGTGGATCGTACCCGCAAGGGCGGCATCGAGATCGTCAACTTTCTGAAGACCGGCAGCGCCTATTATGCTCCGGCTGCCGCAGCCGTGCAAATGTGCGAATCGGTGGCTCTGGACAAGAAACGCGTCCTGCCCTGCGCCTGCTGGCTCACCGGCCAATACGGCCTGAAAGATCTGTACATGGGTGTCCCTGCCATGCTGGGCAAGAACGGCGTGGAAAAGGTCCTGGAGATCAAGTTCACTGACGACGAGAAAGCTTCCTTCACCAAATCCGCCGAAGCCATCCGCAAGACCATGTCCGAGGCGAAGGTGACATAGTCACCTCTTTACGCAAGATGCTGCGCGATCTTGCGGGACAAGCCAAATTCGTAAAGGGGCCTGCCTGCGGGGGTAGGCCCTTTTTTGGTAGGATGTAGGGTCTTAGGGAATGTCATTCCCGCGAACGCGGGAATCCATTTCGGTTGGATATATTCATAAAGAGACTTCGGGTGCAAGCTGCACAACACTATCGAATGTTGATCTTGCGTAGAATCCCGGAGGGATAATTGTCATGAATAAACAGGATCAAGCTCCCAAACCTTGGTTATGGCTTGTCTGCGCTACCCTTGCAGTTTTAATAATCTGGGTAGGTAATTGGATTTTAATTACATATTGGCGTGGCTGGCCTGAAAGAGGTCTCTTCGGTGATTCTTTCGGTGCGGTCAATACCCTGTTCAGCGGATTAGCCTTTGCAGGATTAATCGTAGCTATCTTTTTACAACAAAAACAGCTTAACTATCAGCGCGAAGATTTGGAACTCCAACGGAAAGAATTGGAACTCACGAGGTTGACGCTAAAGGATCAGAAAGTTGAAATGGAGCTTCAGAATGAAACCCTTAAATTGCAGTTATTCGAAAATAAATTTTTCCAGTTGATGCGTTATTATGATCAGATTACAAAGTCCATGCAAATTACCGGGGTCTTGAAATCAAATGAAGTAGATCCCGAAGCATATCAGGGTAGGATTTGTTTTCAATTTATTTGGGAGCGATACTCCGAAGAGATGTTTTTTACTCGGAATCAAATGAATGAAGAGCAAGTCGAGCAGTTTGATGATGAATTTTATCAGAAATATCAAGAGACATTGGACCCGTATTTTAACATTATTGAGTTAATTCGTGAATCGATTATTCGAACTGGCGGTATAAATAATCAGTTTTATTCTGATTTGTTAAGTCTGCAATTCTCAAAATATGAATTACTATTAATTTTCTATCTATGCGGATATCTTAAGCGGTTCCGAGCGCTGAGAGTTTATTTAGAAGAATACTCGGTATTTTCGAAATTAAATCTATATGATTCTGAGACAGCTCAAGGAATTTTGCTCGATCCAGCGAATGACATTTTAATGTATTCAAAACAGGCTTATCGGAGAAACTTTATTTAATCAAGTCTTGACATACTTAATTAATGTGTACCAAATGTACTTAGTGTCATTCCCGCGAACGCGGGAGTTCATAAACCGACCGATGAAAGACTATTTTGACTACATCATGGCTTCCAAGAAACACGGAACACTTTACATCGGCATGACCAACGACCTTCAACGTAGGTTGTTAGAGCATAAGCATGATCTAATTGATGGATTCACTATAAGGTATCAGGCTCATACACTAGTCTACTTTGAGCAGACCAATGATGTTTATAGTGCCATTGTCAGGGAGAAGCAATTGAAGAAATGGTACAGGAAATGGAAGATCGAATTGATAGAAAAGATGAATCCGGAATGGAAAGATTTGTAGGTCGAAGAGACTTTAAAAACATGGATTCCCGCTTTCGCGGGAATGACACCCCAGCAAGACGAATGAGATTCCATTACTACAAAGACACCGACTCTCTCTACATAGACCTATCCGAGAAGACCAGCGTGGAATCTCGTGAGATTTCACCTGGAGTCGTTCTTGACTTCGACGCAGAAGGTCTGCTCGTAGGGATTGACATTGATAACGCCAGTAAAGTAGTGAACATCACCAGGCTCGAGGCGGAAGATCTTCCCCTTGCTTCCGTAAGTGTTGCGTAAAGATCTGTGAAAAAAAACAACCTCAACGCCCTCGATTCCAAGACCTGGCTGAAATTCCAGAAGAGCTGGTTTATTCATAATCCACCGCCGCGTCAGAAGGATGTGCTGACTCATCCGGCCAAATTCCCCGAGACGCTGGCGCAGGAATTCATCGAATTTTTCACGAAGCCGGGGGAGACGGTCTTGGATCCCATGGTTGGCACAGGGTCCACGCTGGTGGCCTGCGTGCGTTCGGGACGCCACGGGGTGGGTGTCGAGCTGAACAAGCGCTACGCCGCCCTGGCGATGAAGGCAGTATCGAAAGAGCTGGCGCAAGGCCAGAATCTGGTCGACGTAAGCATGGTTTCCGGCGGCGACGCGAGGAAATTGCACGAATACGAACTACCGCCATGCGATTATTGCCTCACCAGCCCGCCCTATTGGGACATGCTGCGCATGAAGGGTGCGGCGACACAAAAGAAACGCCGCGCCGATAAAGACCTGGACGTAGCCTACAGCGATGATCCCGCCGATGTGGGGAATATCACTGACTATGACCAATTTCTAACCTCTTTGACCGAAGTCTACCGGCAAGTATACGGTCTTCTGCGAGATAAGGCGTACTTGACCATCATCGTGAAAAATGTGAAGAAAAAGGGGAAGATTTACCCTCTGGCCTGGGATCTTGGTCGCGAGGTGGGGAAGTTCTTTACTTTGAAGGATGAGAAGATCTGGTGTCAGGCCGACCAGAAATTGGCTCCCTATGGTCTGGGCAACGCCTGGGTGTCGAATACCCTGCACCATTATTGTTTGAACTTTAGAAAGGAAGAGTAGGAGATGTTGACGAAATACCTTCAGGCTGCCATGCAGCAGGCCAAGTACGAAATCCTTTCTGACGATGGGACTTATTACGGCGAGATCCCCGGTTTTGCAGGTCTCTGGGCAAATGCCAAAAATCTCGAGGCTTGTCGGGAGGAGCTCGCGGAAGTACTGGAGGAATGGATCCTTTTCAGGGTGTCAAGGAATCTGCCTTTGCCGATTGTAAAAGGGCATGAGTTGAAAATCAAAGAGGTTGCGTAATGCCACCGCTGCGGCCTATCAAACGTAAAGATTTGATACACAACCTTAAGAAATTTTGATTTGAAGGACCTTTTTCAGGTGGCAAACATCAAATAATGGAAAAAGAGAAATTGACACTCAGAATTCCCAATCCTCATCATCGTGATATTGGTTCTGAACTCTTGATTCGACTGCTCAAACAGGCAGGCATTAGCCGGGATGAGTGGGAAAAGTTATAATATATATCAGTCTATTATTTATTTTGGTATATACTAATACCCATGCAAATATCAACCGATCGGAGTCAACCATGTCCAAACGCATCGGTGTTCTCCTGGCTGGCTGCGGCCACCAGGATGGAGCGGAAATCCACGAAGCGGTCATCACCCTGCTGGCCCTGGATCGCGCCGGCGTCGAAATTAAGATGATGGCCCCCAATAAATCTCAATCCGATACCTTGAACCATAGAACCGGATCTAAGACCGGAGAAGTTCGCAATGTGCTGACGGAAGCCGCTCGAATTGCTCGCGGCAAAATCGAAGACCTCGCCGATGTCAATCCGCAGGACTTGGACGGTCTGATCCTGCCCGGCGGGTACGGTGCGGCCAAGAATTTGTGCGATTTCGCATTAAAAGGCGCCGACTGTACCATCCATCCCGAAGTACACCTGCTCTTGAAAAGCATGTTCGAGGCGAAAAAGCCTATCGGCGTCATCTGCATCGCTCCGGCAGTGCTGGCGCGAGCATTGAAAGGCCGCGGCGTGCAAGTTAAATTGACCATCGGTAACGATCCCGGCACCGCCAAAGCCCTGGAGGCGATGGGCGCCAAACACGTCAACTGCGCCGTCGGTGACATCGTGGTGGATGAGCAGCACAAAGTGGTGTCAACTCCCGCCTATATGCTGGGTCCCAGCATCAAGGATGTGGCTGTGGGTATCGAAAAATTGGTGGCGAAGATAGTGGCGATGGCATAAATCTTGGTGATTGTAAACGAATTGGCCCAAGACTCGTATAAGAGTTATGGACCTAAGTACATATGAAAGCTTGATTAAGAGCGAGAATTCAGCGAAGAAATA